>WREJ01000019.1 GCA_009779395.1 Coriobacteriia bacterium | reverse complement strand
GTTTTGCCCATATTGCAGTATGCAGAGAGCGGCCAGTCTGCCATTCAAGATTCAGGCACATTTTATTGGCAGATTCTGGCAGATGCCCTAGCAGTAATTAATCTTGAGCCATCACTGGTCGTCTTGCTCCTCATGGCCTTTATCCCCATTATTTTGCGAAATGTAATCTTTTTTCTGAAGACCTGGTACGGTGCTGTTGTTTCAAGCAGAATCATGCTGCGCTTGCGTATGAAGGTTGTCGATGTGGTCTATAGCGCAGACCCCGAGTTTTATACCAGACATCCTGTGGGGCAGATGGTTGGCGTTGTTATGGGACAAACAGGAACGGCAGGTTCTGCTGTGTTGTCAGTAATCAATTTACTGGGCACAGTTTTGCTTATGATTACCTACCTTGTGATCCTTATGGTGCTGTCGGTGCCCCTTACTTTGGTCGCACTCTTTTTTGCGGTGGTTGTAACCTTTGTGAATCGCAGTGTCTTGAAGTGGATCGCGGCAAATGCGCTCAAGAATGCTCGCTTAAGTCAAAAGCTGATGGGAAAAATTACCGAGCGCATGGGTCAGATGCAGCTGGTCAAACTCCGCTTTACGAAAGATCAGGAATCAGAAAATATTCGTGAAGTTTCCGAGACTATGCGAGGCCTCGGTATTCGTGCAGCAAAAGTTGGTGCTTCAGTTGAAGTCATTGTTGATCCCGTGCAGATGCTCTCTGTTTTTGCTACGCTCTACATTGGCATCGCTGTTTTAAGTTCGACACTTGCGCAACTTGGCTTGTTGCTTGTTGTCTTGATAAAACTTAACGCAAAAGTAAAAGAGTTCAACAATGCTCTGCGAGGAATAACACAATCTGCCGCAGGAGTAAAGCTAACCCAAGAGATGTTTGATGCGGCGATTGAGGCTAATACCATTACTTCAGGTACGCAGCAATTCGACACCCTGCAATCGGGCATAAGCTTTAAAGATGTATCCTTCGCATATCCTGACGTTTACAGTGCCGAGGGCAAATTGGTCTCTCGTGGCAAAGAGGTTCTCAAGGGAATAACCGCTGAGGTACCCGTGGGTTCCTTTACTGCTCTGGTGGGGCGCAGTGGTGCTGGCAAGTCGACCCTGGTTGAGCTTTTACCACGAATGCGCGATGTAACAGGCGGCGAGATCACCTATGATGGCACAAACATCAAAGATTTCGACATCAAGTCTTTGCGCAGGTCAGTGGGTTATGTAACGCAGGCTCCTATGCTTTTTAACGATACGGTGTACGACAACGTCACCTACGGATTGGGCTTTGAGCCGACCGATGAACAGGTCAGAAGGGCGATGGAAGCTGCTCATGCGACCTTTGTCTATGACCTGCCACAGGGACTGGAAACGCATCTGGGTGACCGAGGGGTGCGCTTCAGTGGGGGAGAACGACAGCGCATTGCTCTGGCGCGTGTCTTGCTCGAAGATTGCGAAGTGCTGGTCTTTGACGAGCCAACCTCTGCGCTTGACAGTGAATCCGAGGGCTATATTCAGCAAACCTTGAGAGAACTCCACGGGAAGAAAACCGTCATCGTTATTGCGCACAGGTTGGCGACGGTTGTCTCTGCCGACCAATTGCTTGTTGTTGATGAGGGCACAATTGTCGAGCGTGGCACACACGCAGAACTACTCGAGCGTTCAGGTGTGTACGCAAAGCTCTTTGACAGTCAGTTGATTGACTCAGAGTACGTTTAGCAAAGTCTGGGCTGTCTTGTCTGCATCCCAGTGTTCTTTTGCGTATTCGTAAGCACGCGCGCCTATGTCTTTGCGCAAAGAATCATTTCCGATAAGTTCTTCAATGTGCTGCACCATGAGGTCGATGCTGCCCTCTGCGCATGTTCCGGCAATTGTCTTTGACAGGATTTCGCAGGGGTCAACCTCCAGCGACACAAAGGGCTTCTGTGCGTAGGCAGCTTCGATCAGGGTGTTTGGTACGCCCTCGCTTGCCGAGGTATTGATGACCAGGTCGACCTGACTATAGAGACCTGTCACTTCGCCAGGAGAAAGGCTTTCAAATAGGGTGACATTTGGTCTTTGAGAGAGGTCGTACAGTACTCCCTGGTGCAATTCGCTGAAATTGCGCTGGTGAAAGACACACACAAAGTGCAGTTGAGAAAGCCGCCGTGACAACTCATCAACAAGCCAAGGTCGCTTGATTGGATCAACTCTGCCAATCCATAGGCAAGAATTGGGGTATGCAGAGTCGAGATTAGGCGTGGTATGTGCTGCAACAGAAGGACAAAAGGCACTTTCGACAATGAAAGAATCTCGCTTGTAGCGTTCTGCCACAGCACGTGCTTGCGTGCTGTTTTGTACAATCAAGACATCTGCCTGCGACAGGTAACGGTCAATGGTCTCTTGCCGTGCTGGCGAAATAAAAGGAGAGCCATCAACGAGGCTGTCGCCATTAATGCGGTAAAACACCGTAACACCAGTACTGTGCGCTTCTTCGACAAGCTGGAAGGGTTCATTATTGCTGACCAGAAAGAAGGCGCGCTTGCCGCTATGGGCAAAATTGCGCTGACTACGCCCTGCATTCAAAAAGCGAGAAAGAAGTGGTACGCCACGCTTTATGGGATTGGCTATCTGTCGCAGGGTGATGGCTTGCGTGTCGATTGGAGGAGGAGTTGACTGTGTGTGAAGAAGGATTACTTCGACATCAGGCATACGTGCAAATGCTTGTGCCAGATAATAGGTCTGTATTTCAGCACCGCCAATTGTCCAGTCTGACCTTTCTTGGGCAAAGAGACCCAGGAAGTCATCTGCAAAAAAGAAGACAGAGTATTGTATTGTGCCCTCAGCTTTTTTCACCCGCGTACCTTGCTTTCGCTTGACCAATTCACAGCGCACCTACTCTTTTAGTATAGTATTACTCGTTGGGTAAGTCACCTAAATGTCTGCTGGATTGGTCAAGTGTGAGGAGGATTAGGCTTGTGAGACCACTGAGAGTGCTTCATATGCCCATAAACCTGCGCTATATTATGGATGCCATAATAGAAGGACAAACTCTGCTTGGGATAGAAAGCAAGACCTTTATTTTGAGCACCTTTTGCATTGATGACCCTAAGACCAGACCGGTATATCATCCTCCTGCGCTAGAACGTAGCAGTCTGCGTGGCTACCTTTCATTTTTCAAGCGACTATATGTCTTTTTGGGACGATACATAAAGCTACTGCTTTGGGCAGATGTAGTTCATTGGCAGTTTTCGAACCGCTTTTGGTCAGAATCCAGCCGCTTGCGCAGGATTGACTTTGCTCTGCTGAGACTTTTACGAAAGCCCGCCATTGTGCAGTTTCATGGAAGTGACATTCGCGAAAACAAAAAGCGAGCAGAAGTCGTTTCATGGTGGAGTGAGGCCTTTGATCCAGAATTTGCAGAAAAGCTGGACATCGCTGCGGCTCGCACACAAAGAGAGTTTGCCAAGGCAAATTTTGTCTTTGCGGTGAGCTACGGAATGTTTCCCAGCATTTGGCCAGAAAACCTTGAGCGTAGCACCCTGCTCGAGAGAAGCGTTGACATGTCCACGCTTGTTCCTTGCGTTCATGACGATGTCAACAAAAGTCCTGTTGTTATCATGCACAGCCCTTCCTCTGCTCAGGTAAAGGGCACAAAATATGTGCTGGCAGCTATCGAAGAAATAGGCACAATCAGAGACATCGAGTTTGTCCTTTTGCAGGATTTGCCGCGCGACGAGGTAATCGAACGCCTTGGTGATGCCGACATCGTTGTTGACCAATTGTTGGGAGAAAACTACGGTCTTGCATCGGTAGAGGCTCTTGCTCGGGGAAGTGTGTCCATCGCGAATCTTTCGCAGCGCATGAGGGATCTCTATCCCAGTGATTTGCCGATTGTTTCGGCAAATCCCGACACCATTAAAGAAGTTCTACTGGACTTGATTGATAACCCCCAGAAAAGAATCGCGTTGGCACGGCAGGGATATGGCTATGTCGAGCATGTCCATTCATTTGAGGCAACCATACCTCAAACACTGGAGGCGTATCGTTTGGCTGCGCAAGGCAAAGGTCGCAGGCGCGTCGTAAAGCGCATCAATGAGACACTTGACCACCACACGAGGTCTACACCGTAGCCAGGAAATCAAGTAGAGACTCAATTCTGCGCGAGAACATCGTGGTACAAATTGGCAAGTTTTTCGCCCTCGGTTTTCATGGTGTAACTCTGCGCCCACTCATGTGAGTTCGCCTTCATTTCTGCGACAAGCGAGGGATTATCGATGAGTTTTTGTATGGCACCAGCAATTGCATCTGTGTTGTCGCCATCAACAAAGACAGCACAGTCATGACCGGCAACAATTTCTTTGGTCGTCTCTTGAAAGTTGCTGTACATCATGGCAAGTCCTGCTGATGCGTACACAAAAAGTTTATTGGGTAGCGACCATTTGCCGTTATAGTTTGTTCTGCCATCAATCTGGGCAGGCAAAAAGAGTAGTCCGACATCGTGGTTATTAGCAGCAGTTACGGCTTCTTCATTGCTGCAGGGGTCGGCAAAAGTCAGCTTGTCAGCAAGGTTCAAGGTGTCTGACAGGCTTTGAAGTTGGTCCAGATAGCCCTTCTGGTACGAGGGTCCCTGAATGGTCAGAGAATAGTTGCCCGATACCTTGGCGAATGCTTGCATAACCGTCTCGATGCCATAGTGTGAGCGCAAAAAACTCTGCAGGTAAAAGCGAAGCGGTCGTTGAACAGCAGAAGGCTGCAATGACGAAGCCAGCGCGACATTGTAAACGAGGGTGCTGGGTGTCGTGGGTGCCAGTTCAGCATATACTTTTTGAATGGGCTCACTTACCGTGATGAGTGCTTGTGCTACTTTGGCACAGGATGCCTCGTATGTGCGCCAGCGAGCAAAGCTATTCCAGGGCGCGATGCTTCTGTCCTGCAGCCGCCTCAAGTTTTTTGGCCAGCACTCGTATGATTCATACACAAGGGGGACAGCAGACAGTTTGCGTAGACGCAGTGCTGTTCTGCTTGTGCTGTAGTTGATAAAGTGAACAGCATCAAAGTTTTTTTCTGCGATAAGCTGTGCCATGCCACGCAGTGGATCGTTTGCGTATATGACCTTACGCTGTACAAACTGAATAGGATTGGCAATACACAGATTGTAGGCCACACGAAGAATCCGTACAGGATGCTTACTTGAGGGAAAATAGCGCGGACCGCGATCAATGCGCCAAATATGGGCTAGCTCTGCAAGAGTGCCAGAATCTTTGTTCATGTCTGCCACACAGGCAAGGGTGAGCTGTGCGCCTGCAGCAGCAAGCATGTGCAGGGTCTTTTCCAACCTGACATCAGTTGCGATTGTGTGCGGATGAACAATGCATATGTGCTTTCCTGTCAACGCTTTCAAAAGCAGCACGGTGTCCCTTCAATTTGCGGCAATTCTGTCTCTGTCATTGTAGCAGTACGCTATACTTATGTGTGTGAAAAGAGGGGCATCTGTGCCTGCATGCAGCGCGTGCTTTGGGAGGAGACACCATGGGCGTACCATTACTGGACTTAACTCTGCAATATACTCAGCTAAAGGAAGAGAGCGATGCTTTGTGGTTTGACGTCATGTCAAAGGCAGCTTACATAGGTGGCTCTCGGGTCGAGCAGCTCGAGGAAGAGATTGCCCAGTACTGTGGCGTTAACTACTGTGTTGCCTGTGCCAATGGCACCGACGCGCTGTTCTTGATTCTAGAAGCACTAGGCATTGGACGTGGGGATGAGGTCATTACGACTCCCTGGACCTTTTTTGCAACGCTTGAGTGCATTGTTCACGTGGGTGCTACTCCTGTTTTAGTTGATATCGAGCCAGGAACTTACAACATTGACCCAGCACTTATCGAAGCACATATCTCAGGCAGGACAAAGGCGATTATGCCAGTTCACATCTATGGTCAGTGTGTTGACATGGACGCACTCAACGACATTGCCCAGCGTCACGACCTTGTTATTATCGAGGATGCCTGTCAGGCGATTGGGGCGACTTACAAGGGTAAGCGTGCGGGCAGTCTGGGACGGGCTGCAGCTTTCAGCTTTTTCCCGACAAAAAATCTGGGTGGGGCAGGGGACGGCGGCTGCATTACCACCGATGACAAGGAACTGGCAGACCGTATGCGTCTGGTGGCGCGCCACGGCGAGGCCAGCAAGTACCTGCATACGACCTTTGGGGTGAACTCGCGCCTTGATGCCTTGCAGGCAGGACTTTTGTCCTTGCGTTTGGCAAAGCTGGATGAGTGGAATAACCAACGACGTGAAGCGGCTGCTTACTACAGGCAGCATCTTGCAGCGATAACTGAGCTTGAATTGCCTGTCGAGCGCGACTGGGGAAAGATGGTCTACCATCTGTTTGTGCTGAAATCTGCGCGCGCTCCTGAAATTGTTGCCTACCTGCAACAGCAAGGCATTGGCAGTGCGCTCTATTACCCGAAATCTTTGCATGAACAAGATGTGCTGCTCAAGGTTCCTGGTTTTGTACGCCCGTCTTTGCCGGTTGCCGAGGACAGTGCTTCAAAGACCTTTGCCTTGCCCTGCTATCCGGGGATTACGCGCGAGCAACAAGACGAAGTTATCGCAGCTCTTGGCGCGTTTTTTGCCAGTTAAGATGCAGAGCATATGACGGTGACACAAAAAGACCTCCAGAGGCTGCGTGGCTTACGTGTCTGTATGCTGGTGTCAAACAATCTAGCGATTGATGCGCGGGTAAGAAAAGAAGCAGAAACTTTGGCCTATGCAGGAGCCGAAGTTATCGTCTTTGGTCTGGGGCATGAGTATCCGCCCGATATTATGGAAGATGCTCCCTATCGCTTGATTTTGGCACAGCCAAACCTGCGAGGAAAACCCATTGTGCCGCGACTGGGACGCGAAGATGTCTGCTATCCTCTCAGGGTTTTAGTCAATAAGACCATCACGCATTCGCGGCATCGGCGCTACCTTGCAAAAAGCAAGGCTTATGGCATATCTCTGCAGGCTGCCCGCCAGGAAATGATAGAGGCAGCGCGACCCTATACCTTTGACATCGTTCACGCGCATGACCTTGATACGCTGTATGCGGCTTACCACATTGCACAGGCAAACGGAGCCTTGCTGGTTTATGACGCGCACGAATTGTATCTAGCACTCCACTTTCTTGTGCCTGACATAAAAGAGCAGCTTGCGCGTGTCGAACGTGACTTCTTTCCTGCCATTGATGCGCTGGTTACCGTTAGTCCAGCGATTGGCAAGCGTCTGTGTGAGATCTACGGACGCACTGACCTCACGCCGGTGGTGCTGTACAATGGAGGCACAAGGGTTGCTGGACGTACTCGTCCAGTGCATGACCCAGTCAGACTCTTTTTCCAGGGAGCTTTTGCAGCTGACCGTAATTTGCTCGAGTTAGTTGCGGCTATGGATACACTGCGCGGGCGTGCTACTTTAACCCTGCAGGGTTGGGGTCAAGATGCAGAGGCAATCCAGCACTTAATCACCCAAATGGCTTTGCAGCAGACGGTAAAGGTTATTCCGCCCGTTGCCCCCTTTGAGGTGGTTGCTGCTGCCGAAGACTACGATGTTGGCATCATTAACTCCCTTGCGAAGGACGAAAATTTCCTGGTCACGCTTCCCAATAAGCTTTTTGACTACATGTGTGCCGGGCTGGCAATCGCATCGAGCAATCTGCCACCCATAGCAGAGATTGTGCAAAAAGAGTCCTGCGGCATTGTCTATGAGCAAAAAGGTGTCGAGCATACGGCGCAAGTTCTGGGTGATTTGGTGGCTGACAGAGAGCAGATTATGCGCATGAAAGAGGCATCGCTTGCTGCTGCTGGACAGTATGCATGGGCACGCCAGGCAGAAAAGCTGGTGGATCTTTACGGTGATTTGAAGCACAGGCACGAGGCAAAGCAGGGGCGCGATGCTACAAAATAGCAGCATCGCTGGTATGCGCATCTGCATTGTTTTGCGCAATCCTGTTGATTGGCGCAGCATAAAAACAGCACGCGCACTGGCACGCTACGGTGCTGAAGTGACGATTCTTGCCTTCTTTTACGGTGTTGACATAAGTCGCTTTGCAGATGAACCTTTCAGCGTGATTACCGCACAACCCGTCGAGGCACCACCAAGCACGTTCAGTTTTTTTGTCTTTCGGGGCATCAGCAATCGTACGCTGCGCAAGGCACGTACTGTCCTGCGCTTTTGTCGCTTTGGCATGTTTGGAACAAAGCTCATGGCAGAAAAGATTGTTGCCCTAAAGCCAGATATCATCTGTGCTGTTAATCCTGATGTGCTGAAGGCATGCACGCAAGCTGCTGAACAGCTGGATGCCTATGTGGTCTATGACGCTCACGAGCACTGGCCCGACCACAAATATGACACGAAGATGCGCCGGACAAAGCGTATTCACCTTCAGCAGGTAGAGAGCGACCTGGACAAAAACGTTGACCTTGCTATTACCGTTTCTGACGAACTTGCCAGCGACTACAAGGCCGAGTATAACCTAGCGAGAAAGCCTGCGGTTATCTACAATGCGCCCACAGATATCAGTGCAGCTGTTACGCCCATACATGATCCGCTGCGGGTAGTGTATGCAGGCAATTTGGTTGGTGACCGTGGTCTGCTCGACTTGCTTATGGCAGTGCGTGCCTGTCCCGACTTGTGCCTTGCTATCTATGGCAGCGGAGACAGAGAAGGCAGCCTGCAGAGCTTCATACGAAAGCATGGACTTGCAAATCGCGTGCAGATTCACGCGCCCGTTCCCGTAGATAACTTGATAGAAACATTAAGCGACCACGATATTGGCGTTCTTGCCTATCCCTGCCTAAGCAGGCATTTTGATGGTGCGCTTCCCAATAAGTTTTTCGAGTACCTGTCAGCGGGACTAGCGATAATTGCTCCCAAAACAAAGGCTCTGTCTCGTGTCAGTGCAGCACATCCCCGTGAGTTTGCCCTGTTGCTTGAAACGCCTGATGCGCCCAGCATTGCTGCTGCTCTGGACAAACTCTCACAAGACAAAGAGCAGCTGCTGCAGATGAAGCGTGCTGCGCTTGATCTGGCACAGCAATTTGCAGGAGACGTCCAAGGGCAGCGACTACTGTTGCTGTATGAAGAAATGCTGCGCACAGAGCCAAAGGCACTCTCAGCTGCGTGCGGCAAACACTAAATAAGCGTTAGACGTCTGCCTCTAGGCACAGTGCTTCAATCGCATATGCCAACTCGACAGCGGCAAGACCTGCTGTGCCGTCGACGATGGGTGTGCCGTCTGTTTTGATTGCCTGGACAAAATCGTCGAGTTGTTTGCGCAGCGGCTCGCCGCTTTTATCAAGTGACAGTGATTCGACGACGCTGGTTTGCTCAAAGGTCATCTCGTTGCCCTTTTGTCGGTACGAGACTTTGGCTTGTTTGCGTACTTCGATGGATTGGTACAGGGTGTCAGCGACAATGAAGCGCTCTTTCTCAGAGACTGAAATGCGGCGTATTTTGTCGTTGGTGATACGACTGGTTTGCAGGGTGACAACGCAGCCGCTGGGAAACTTGAGGACACTACTTGCTGCGTCAATTGTGTCGCTAAAGACAGACGTGCCCGAGGCAGCGATTTCTGTGGGATAACCACCAGCTAGCCAGCAGGCAAGGTCAATATCGTGGATGGTGAGGTCAAAGACCACACTGTCCTTGATGCGGGGAGTATAGGGAGAAAGACGTTCGATGCTAATGAACAGTGGCTCGTCAATCAGGCGCGCCAGAGTATTGACAGCGGGATTAAAACGCTCAACGTGACCTGTCGCTAAAATGACGCCAGCAGCAGTAGCGGCATCAACCAGTTCTTGTGCGTCTGCAGGGTTTCCTGCCAGCGGCTTTTCAATCAGTGTGTGCACGCCACGCTGTAGTAATGCACGTCCCGTTGCCAGATGGTACTGAGTTGGAATGGCTACGACTGCCAAATCAATGGAGGGTAACTCTTCTGCAGAGCTATAGACAGGAGTATGAGCGGCAGAAGGGTGCTGACGCGCGCGCTCGAGGTCGGGGTCGACAATCGCAACAAGATCGATGTGGGGGTGTGCATCCATGATGCGTATGTGGTGTCGCCCCATGTTTCCTGCGCCAAAAACGGCACCGCGAAGTTTTGCTTCACTCATAAATACCCTCAATCCTCGCTGCTGCCACCCCTGCGGCAGGCAATTGGCAGAATCAAAACTCAACATGAGGTATGATAACAGATGCTATGACTTCAGAACATGAGAAAGCCACGGGCAAAGCACGACCACAATTCAGCATTATTGTTCCTGCGTACAACGCTGCGAGCACGCTTGGTCGTACCCTTGATTCTGTGCGCGCTCAAACCTATGATGATTGGGAGTGTGTGGTTGTTGACGACGGCTCTACTGATACAACAGCTGCCCTTTTAGCAGACTATGCCTCTGATGACAGTCGCATAAGAAGCATCTTCCAGGAAAATGCGGGTACTGCAGCAGCTTTAAACACAGCAGCGCGCGCTGCAACAGGTGACTTTCTTGTGCAGCTGGGTGCTGACGATGAATTGCTGCCTGAATACTGCGAAATGACGGCAGAACTTATTGCCTCTCGTCCAGACTATGACATTTACGCAGCAAATGCCTTGCAGGTCTTTGCCGGCGGCAAGACAGTGCGCTTTCATCGGGGAGAACGATTCCAAAGACAGCTCAGTCTGGCAATCGATGATGTGATCCAAAAGCCGCTGATTTATGGTTCTGCTGCGATTCGTCGTGAGGTTTTTGAGGCTAGGGGCGGTTTTCGTAGCGAAGTGTACAATGAGGACTACGATTTTTGGCTGCGTGCCTTGGCGGGTGGTGCGCGTCATATCTATCAGCCCGTGGATCTCTCTCTCTATCATGTTACGCCCAACCAAAAAACAGAAGACGCAGTAAAAATGCGAAGCTCTGACTATCAGCTGTTAGGCGACCTTCTTGCTAGCGGGGTGCTGCAAGAAAGCCAAGCAGCAGCTGTTCGCTTACGTCAGCAAGAACTGGCACGCAATATTGCAGTGCGCAGAAAACTCTATCGCCTGTTGGGGAGACGTGTGAGCGAATTTTTGATTGCAAAGACGCGAAATCTGCGGGGCGGTGCCAGCTAAGGTGAAAGTGGTCTTTGTCAATAATTTTGCTAGAGGGCTTGGTGGGGGAGAGCAACAGCTGCTGTGCGTGATAGAGGGCCTGCTTAAGCGTGAGTGTGCTGTTAGCGTGGTAGCTGCAGCTCAATCTGAGTTTGCACAGGCAGCCCGTGCATTGGGAGCAGATACTGTCGAGTGTGACCTTGCGCCGACACAGGTAGTGACAGCACTGCGCGCCCTAACAACAGCAACAGAGGGAGCAGATATCCTTGTTGGTTCAGGGTTTTGGACAAACTGTCTTGTGGGAATGGCGCGCACGGGTCCGCAGGTCACAAAGATTGCCCTGCACCAGAGTATGCCAGCGGCAAGCAGTAGTACCGCAGCACGAATCGCGCGAAAACTACTGGCGCGTCGTGTGCAGAAAAGCATCACAGGACATATCGCTGTCTCCCGTGCGCTAAAAGCAGAGCTTGTGTCACAGGGAGTCTGTCCAGACCTGGTCGAGGTAATCTACAATGGGGTCGCGCTGCCGCAGGGGCAAGTGACCTCACTGCCCGGGCATTCACGAGCGCCAGTCTTGGGCTTTCTGGGACGACTCGAAAAGGTGAAGGGCTGTGACACATTTTTGCGTGTTGTCGAAAAGGTGCAGGCGCAGCTGCCAGAAGTTTCAGCTCATATTGCTGGGATAGGTTCGCAGCGCAGGCACCTGCAAAAGATGGCGCGTGACCTTGGCATTGATGGTCGGGTGAAATTCCTCGGGCAGCAAGAGACCTATGAGTTTCTCTCAAAGGTAGACCTGCTGCTGATACCCTCACGTGCCGAAGCATTTTCGCTGGTTGCTGTCGAAGCACAGCGCGCACAAAGACCCGTGCTTGCTTTTGCGGTGGGTGGGCTACCCGAGGTACTACTGAGTGACACAACAACACGACTGATTGCCGCAGGAGATATTACGGCGCTTGCGGCAGAAACGATTGCACTACTTGAAAAGCTGCCTCAGCTGTCGTGTGACCTAGAAGAGACTGCCCAGCGCGCCCTGGCTGCCTTTCTGCCGCAGCAGTCTGCAGAAG
>WREJ01000018.1 GCA_009779395.1 Coriobacteriia bacterium | reverse complement strand
TACTTAAGATGAAGTGAGGATACTCATGACCGCCAGAATTAAAAAATCCCATAAGGGGGAGGGACTCTCCAAAAAATCTAAATTTGCCTTGCTGCTGGCAGCAATTTTCCTTTTAGTGCTACCCCTTTTAGCAGCAGCGAATTCTTCGGCGATTCAATCGGTACTGAGTCCCGTGGTCACGCAGGTTCAGGCAGTGTTTTCATCAGCAGATGACGGCTTTATGCCAAATGAATCACCAGCTATAGTTACTGGTGGCATTGCCTTACTTTCGAGTTCAGATATTCGTCCAGAGCCAACGACCTTTTCTGCAGGAGCTAACCACTCTCTTGCCATTAAATCAGATGGTACGCTCTGGTCATGGGGATGGAACGGAAATGGTGCAACAGGGCGTGGCGTTATAGCAGGTAGCCAAAACACACCTGCGCAAGTAGGAACTGCCACTAACTGGAGGTCTGTTTCTGCAGGATTAAACCACTCTCTTGGCCTGCGCGCAGATGGCAGTCTGTGGTCATGGGGAAGTAACGGAAATGGCAAAACAGGTCTTAATACTATAGCAGGAGATCAAACAACGCCGATACAGGTAGGTACTGCTACTAACTGGACGCAGGTATCTGCAGGAAATCTGCACTCCCTTGGTATCAGGTCAGATGGTACGCTCTGGGCATGGGGAACTAACTTAGATGGCAGAACAGGACTCGGTACGACAACAGGCAATCAACTAACACCTGCGCAAGTAGGGACTGCTACTAACTGGGCATCAGTATCTGCAGGAAATACTCACTCCCTTGCTATTGCATCAGATGGTACGCTCTGGGCATGGGGATCTAACAGCCTTGGCAGAACAGGACTGGGTACTCTAGCAGGTACTCAAAATACACCTCTGCAGGTAGGCAGTGCTACTGATTGGATGCAGGTGTCTGCAGCAACCGACCACTCCCTTGCTATCAGGTCAGATGGCACGCTCTGGGCATGGGGAGATAACTGGCTTGGCAGAACAGGACTGGGTACTTTTTCAGGTACTCAAAATACACCTCTGCAGGTAGGCAGTGCTACTAATTGGACGCAGGTGTCTGTAGGAGACGCCCACTCCCTTGCTGTCAGAGCAGACGGCACGCTCTGGGCATGGGGAGATAACACGCAAGGCAGAACAGGATTGGGTACTCTCGCAGGCATTCAAGATTCACCTTTGCAGGTAGGCAGCGCTACTGATTGGCTGTCAGCCTATGCCTCACACAATGGCAATCATTCTTTTGGCATGAGATTAGATGGAACTCTCTGGGCATGGGGTAGAAATGCAGAAGGGCAGCTCGGTCTCGGTAACGCTGGTACAGGTACTGACCGTTCGGTGCCCACACTAGTTGGCAGTGACATAGATTGGGCAATCCCAGCGGCACCTGCAATCATCGACATATCACTGGCAAGCAGTGGCATTACTACTGACACAGCAGAAGTAACAATCACTTTTGATAGAGCAATAAACACCGCAACAGGAACAGTGACACTCAATGGTGTTCCGCTGACTGACTTTAGCTGGAATTCACCAACAAACACAGAATTGACAGCACAATTTCCAGCATCCTTCCTACCACTGGAACCAGCAACAGCATACACACTAGTAGCCTCAGACTTTATGTCGCCCTTTGGCTTTGAAGTAGCATCCCTCACTCACACCTTTATCACAGTAGTAGAACACACAGATATTGCAATTAACAAACACCTGCAAATGCCGGTGGGAACAATCACCCCAACGACAGAATTTGCTTTTGACATCACACCCTACAGCTTTAACAATGAAACAGATCAGGCAGGCATTTTGCCAGAACTGACGGTGCCAAATATTACCTTCTCACCTTCAGATGTGGCAACAGTGACAGGGGACGTACGAACGGTAACAAAGGTCTCTGACTTTTTAATTGGCAACAACACAACCTTCTTGACACCAGGCCTATTTACCTATCGCATTAGTGAAAGAACAGATACCTTTAGCAACACCACAACAGAAACAATGACTTTCGACCCTGCAATCTATCAAGTTACATTTGTAGTACTTCCACTCTCAGCAGGTGCTGGAAACTACGTTACGACAGTTATCGTCAACAGAATACTTGAGGGTGGCGTTATAAGCGACAAACTCGAAGACCTCGATACAGCACTGACCTTTACCAACACTTTTGTCAGAAACGTCGACATAGATCCAACAGACCCTCTGGCTGTAGGTGGACTTCGCATATCAAAAACCACTACAGGCGTCATGCCAGACCCCAGCAGAGCCTTTGACTTTGACATTAGGTTGAGTTCTCCGTCTTTGGCAACGACGATAACACCACCGATTGTGTATCGTGCGCAGATTATCAATACGCTGACAAACGAGACCATAGGTTCTATCATTGATTTCACTGACGAAGTAACAAGAACAGTAGCTTTGACGCATAACCAGACACTGGTCTTCCTCGATACTCATGTCGGAACCAGATACACAGCAATAGAACTACCGGTATCTGACTACACACCACATGTTGTTGTTCGCACAGATGGAGTCATTGATACCAGCATCATTAACCCACCAGAACGCACACCGAACACTGCACTGAGTACCGGCGAGCAAACATTAGGTGAAGCTGCCAATACGGCAGACTTTACCAATACTGACTTCTTTGTGCCACCAACGGGTCTCGATATTGGTAAGTTTGGTATGGCGCTGTTGCTGATGGCAGTTGCTGGATTGATTGTGCTGGTGACTGCTACGAGGCGTAGTAAACACGAGATGGAGTTACAGGTGCTGACGCACTAGCACACACCTTGTGCAGAGACCCCAGATCGAGTCTGGGGTGACGGGGTGGCAGTTTTGAGTTACTGACAGCCCCCGTCTTTCCTGAGCGGAGCGTTTGGCGCAAGCCAAATGCGGAGTCGAAGGATCTTGCGTGCTGGAAGTAAAGGTGTCATACGGTACTTCGTACCCAACAAGTGCGAAGCACCGTATGGCACTTTCAAATTTGCGACACGCAAGATCCTTCGACTCCGCGCTGACGCGCTCCGCTCAGGAAGACAGAGGGGGAGCACTGGACGTTCTTCCCTCACTCCACGGGGACATATCTGATAGTTTGACGCCGAGATTGCCTACGGCTTCACTGCGCTCCGTTCGCCAGAATGATTGCTGCGCATCATTCGCTCACTACGCTTGCGTTGGCCGCCTGGTGTGCCTTGGGAGGGCAGTTGTCATCAAAGAGAGTCATCCTAAAGCATTGAATTTCGTCAGAATAAGTATATAATTCTATTAGTAAACTGTTAGGAGGTGCAGGGTGCACATTACGTCATCGACTGCTTTGCGTACTGACTATAATTCGGTGTCAGAGATGGCTCGCGAAACGCGGGAACCAATTTATATCACCAAAAATGGGGAGGGCGACCTTGTGGTTATGAGCATTGCCGCGTTTGAACTTCGAGAAGAAATGATACGCCTAAAGGCAGGGATAGAGGCTGCCGAGCAATCGCGCCTAAATGGTGACACGACTTTCTCTCTTGCAAAATCTCGGGAAAGCCTAGAATTGCTCTATGCCGACCATGCCTGAACTGCCGCTGCGTTTGCTGAATTCTGCTCAGTGTGACCTCGAGCGGATTGCGCTGCTACACAGAAATTATTGTGGGGTAGAATCTGCGCGAAACATCACGAATGCTCTGCTCGACCGGATTGAGCACCTTACGCGCTTTCCCCATATGGGTTTTGCGCTGCCAGACAATGAATTGCAGTCACGCGGCTATCGCGGACTTGTGTGTGACCGGCGCTTTTTGTGCGTGTATCGCGTGATTGATGGCACACTATTTGTCTATCGTGTAATCGATACGCGCAGCGATTATCGTTGCCTGTTTCGCGCCCTTCCCTTACATGACGACTCAAATGAGGGTGATGTGGCGTAAAAGGACAATCGGTAGGTCTGCTGTGCTCTGCTATTATTGTTATGAACTACTCCTCCCAGGCGAAAGGACTCCATGAAAGCTCTCCAACTGCAGGTCACCGGCGTTGTGCAAGGTGTTGGCTTTCGGCCTTTTGTCTACAAGCTGGCGCAAGAGCTTTCGTGTACTGGCTGGGTGCTGAATGCCAGTGATGGTGTGCACCTGTGCATCGAGGGTAGTGACGCGCTGGTCGATTCTTTTCCGCAACTGCTCGAGGCGCGTGTTGCCAGCGAGGCACCTGCAGCACGCATCGAAACGCTGACGCTGCGCAGTGTACCTGTCAGCAACTTTGCTGACTTCCGTATTCGTCCCTCACAAGTTGATGTCAACGAACGCACCTTTATCTCGCCCGATGTGGCAAGCTGCGAGGCATGTCTGACAGAACTCTACACCTCTGATAATCGGCGCTACCGCTACCCCTTTACCAACTGCACCGATTGCGGGCCGCGCTTTACTATTATCGAGGACACGCCCTACGACCGTCCGCAGACAACGATGCGCGACTTTAGCCTGTGCGAGCCCTGTGCGGCAGAATACGCTGACCCGACTGACCGGCGCTTTCACGCCCAGCCAAATGCCTGCTTTGCTTGTGGGCCGCGGCTGTATTTTAATCGCTCTGTAATTGCAGAGGAAGAGTCCATCACTGATGCTGGTGACGATGCTGCAGAAAGTAGCGGTGATGGTACAGACTCCTCCACTGCTGCCTGCAGTACACACACACTGAGGGGGCGCACTTTGCGCGACCACTGGGCATGGAGTGCAGAAGAAGAGCTGGCACAGATTGCCCTGGGTGCTGCAAAAAAGAAGGACCCGCAAGACATCGAGTGGCAGCGAACGCGCGCAGGCGCAATTCTTGCCGAGGCCGCCGAGGTTTTAACGCAGGGCAAGATTCTTGCTGTTAAGGGTTTGGGTGGGTTTCAGCTGGCGTGTAATGCACGCAGCGAGATTGCCGTCAGTCGTCTGCGTGACCGTAAATTTCGCTGGGGCAAACCGCTTGCGGTCATGTTTGCCAACATCGAGCAGGCTGCCCGCTACGTTGAACTAAATGACGAGGAACGTGCGCTGCTCTGTGGCACTGCACGTCCTATTGTACTGTGCAAGCGGCGCGAAATCCCCGACGGTGGACCTGACCTTGCTCTGTCGGTTGCGCCGGGTCTGCGCGAGATTGGCGTGATGCTGCCCTACACGCCCCTGCATCACCTGCTGCTCGAAGAGTTCTATGGTCCTTTGGTTATGACCAGCGGCAACGTCAGTGGGTCGCCCATTGTGACAGACAATGCCACGGCTCTCACCGACCTCAGTGCCGTAGCCGATGCCTTTTTGCTGCACGACCGTCCCATCGCGGGTCGCTACGATGACAGCGTACTGCGCATTGTTGACGGCAAAATGCAGATGATACGCCGCGCCCGTGGATATGCTCCGCTGCCCCTTAAGGGTTTTATTGCAAGCGAAGAGGAGGAGGGCGTTCCACCACTGTTAGCCGTCGGCAGTGAGCAGAAAAATACCTTTGCCTTAGTCGATGCCACCCCTGCTGGCGAGCCAACGTATACCTTTGTTTCGCAGCATATTGGGGACCTGGAAAACAGCGAGACTTTGGCGGCTTTTGCCGATACGATTGATCAATACCAGCGGCTGTTCAAGATTACACCGCAGTTGATTGCCCACGATTTGCACCCAGAATATCTGTCAACAAAGTGGGCGCAGGTGCAAGAGGAACAAAGTGCCGGTGGTAAAAATCCGCTGCAGCTGATTGGCGTGCAGCACCACCACGCGCATGTCATGGCAGCAGCAGCTGAACATCAGGTCGCAGAGCCAGTCATTGGCATTGCCTTTGACGGGACGGGTTACGGTACCGACGGCAGCATTTGGGGCGGCGAGGTCTTGATTGCCAGCACGGCTGCTCCTGCTTTCGAGCGTTTTGCTCATCTGCGGCAATTTGCTCTGCCAGGTGGTGCTGCTGCTATCAAGCGACCCATTCGTATCCTCTATGCGCTGTTAGACCAGTACGACTTGCTTGACCATCCCGCTGCAGCTAGCATCAAGCGTCGCCTAGAAAAACACGAGGGAGCAACCATGCTTGCGATGGTCGAGAAAGACCTGAACACGCCGCTGACCTCGTCAATGGGGCGTTTGTTTGATGCCGTTGCGTCCTTGCTGGGTGTCGCCGATGATGCCACCTTTGAGGGTGCACCAGCAATGATGTTAGAAGCGCTCAGCAATGAACTCGACACAAAGCCGACCCCGCCACGCTACCGCTTTGCTCTGCAAGATTTGGGAACAGACGGTGATGCAGTACCTGCGTCAGCACGCATCATCATTGACCCACAGCCAGTGATTCGTGCCTTGCTTGATGATTTGCAGGCAATGGAAGACCCCGAAAGCGAACTGAGCGTAGCAGAACTGTCTCGTCGTTTTCACGATGCAGTGGTCACCATGATTGGGGATGTCAGCACAAAAGCAGCGCGCCTGTATGACCTCGATACCGTAGTGCTTGCAGGTGGCGTGTTTATGAATCGTCTGGTACTGTCAGGTGCGAGAAAAATGCTGCACACAAAGGGTTTGAAGGTGTTGACGAATGAGTTGTTGCCGCCTAATGATGGCAGTGTATCATTTGGACAGCTAGTGGTTGCGCGGGCACACCAGGCGGCCAATCTCCGCACTGAAAGTGAAAAATCGGGAACACAAGCGAAGTGAGTGAACCTGATGCTTGAATCAGGTTCCGAACGAAGTGCAGTGAAGCCGTAGGCAATGCTCACGTAGGTCTTGCTACGCTCCGCTTTCCGATTTTCATTTCAGCACGAATCTTGACCACCTGGATGCACCCTGATTTGTTCTTGCTGGCCAAAGGTAGCTCTGCAGTGTGAGAATTTTTTGTAACGCTTGACGTGCTGTGCTCGTTGGCTCACAATAGTGTGCGTGGGTTCTGCCTGCACTATTCTTTTGACTTATCCTGATACTTATCCCCCTGGGGGGTTTTGCATAAAGCACGATGCTCGGGAAGGACGCAGCATGAAATTCTTTTTGGACACAGCCGACCTAGACCAGATTGCCGAGGCAGCTAGCTGGGGAGTTGTCGCCGGTGTGACGACCAATCCAACGCTGTACGCGCGCATTGGTGGCAAGCTGGCAGATTTCCCCGCACACATCCAGCGCATTTGCGCTTTGTGCGCAGGTCCTGTCTCTGCCGAGGCCGTTGGTACAACGCGTGCAGACATCATCGCAGAAGGTCAGCAGCTGGCTGCCCTTGCCCCTAACGTTGTGGTCAAAGTGCCCACCACCATCGAGGGTCTTGCCGCGACAAAAGCACTTGCAGAAAAAAACATCGCCGTAAACATGACCCTGTGCTTTAGCGTTCCCCAGGCGATTATGGCAGCGCGCGCCGGTGCCACCTATATCTCGCCTTTTGTCGGTCGTTTTGACGACATCAGCGAGGACGGTTTGGCACAACTAGAAGACGTTGTTGTGGCGATTGAGAATTACGAGTTTGACCAGCAGGTGAACATCATTGCGGCTTCTATCAGAAGTGCGCATCACGTGACGCAGGCGGCACTGATGGGTGCCGATATTGCGACCGTACCCTACGATGTCTTGAAAAAGTTGGTCGAACATCCCCTGACTGATCGGGGATTGGCGTCATTTGAAGCAGATTGGAAGAAGGTAATCACAGCATGAGTGGACGACCCAGAAAACGAGCAAAGCGCAGTAGTGGCATGAACGAATTTGGCAAGAAAAATTCAAAGGGTAGTGGCCACAAGCGACCAAACAAGCCCACGCCAGTCGGCTTTCCCAAGAATTTTCAACCACATATTCCGCAGTCTGCTGGTCAAGGCTACGCGCCAGACCAAGATCAATCCTTCGAGCACGCTGGACAGGCTGCCGCTGCTGCCCCGCCTGCTGCCCAGCCCTCTATACAGGTAGAGCTGCCACCAGTTTTGCCCAAAGAAGAGCTAGCAAAGCTAAAAGTTGCGCAATTGCGTGAAATCGCTGCAGAATTGGGCATCGAACTGAGAAAGTCAGCAATTCCAAAGCCAGAGTTGGTCGATCGTGTTCACGAGGGCTATATGAATCGTGTCGAGACAATTCGTGCCGAAGCAGAGGCAAAAGCAGCTGCAGCACCGGCAGCTGCACCTGCTGCAGCTCAGGGGCGCACGATGGCAACAAGCTCGGCGGATGAGGCACGCAAGACGGTTGAATTGCAGCCTGTTGAGGGGATACTGGACACACTCCCCGAAGGCTATGGCTTTTTGCGCACGACCGGTTATTTGGCAGGCTCGAGTGATGTCTATGTGTCGGCCTCGCTGATTAGGCGCAATCGTCTGCGTCGTGGCGACTCTGTGTCGGGTATGCAAGGTCGTCCTCCGCGTGAAAATGAGAAGTTCGCCGCGCTGAAAGAGATTACCAGCGTTAACGACGTTCCTTTTGCCGAGTTTGGCGAGCGTCCGCGCTTTAGTTCACTGACGCCGGTGTATCCCGACGAGCGCCTGGTGATGGAGCGTGGCGGCAAGGACTTTTCTGCGCGTACCATTGACTTGGTGGCGCCGATTGGCAAGGGTCAGCGTGGCATGATTGTCTCGCCGCCAAAAGCAGGAAAGACCGAAATCCTGAAAGACATTGCGGCAAGCATTCACGCAAACAATCCCGAAGTGCACCTGATGTGCCTGCTGGTTGACGAACGCCCCGAAGAAGTAACCGACATGCAGCGTTCCATTCACGGCGAGGTCATCTCGAGCACCTTTGACATGCCGTCAGAGAATCATATTGCGGTGACAGAGTTGGTCCTTGAACGGGCAAAACGACTGGTTGAAACCGGTCGCGATGTGGTGATTTTGCTTGACTCGATTACCCGGCTTGCGCGTGCTTACAATTTGGCGGCACCAGCTTCGGGACGTATTCTTTCTGGTGGTGTTGACTCTGCCGCCCTGTACCCACCCAAGAAGTTCTTTGGTGCAGCACGCAACATCGAGGGTGGTGGCTCGCTGACCATTTTGGCGACAGCACTCATCGAAACAGGCTCAAAGATGGACGAGGTCATTTTTGAAGAGTTCAAGGGAACAGGCAACATGGAACTGCGCCTTGACCGCGGACTGGCAGACCGCCGCATCTTCCCCGCAATCGACATTATTGCCTCGGGTACCCGCAAAGAAGAGCTGCTACTGTCAGCACACGAAGCACCGCTGGTCTGGGGCGTACGCCGCATTTTGCACAACGTCGACCCTGAGCGCTCGATGCAACAGCTGATAAATGGCTACAAGCAGACAGAAACAAATATGGACTTGCTTACCAAGATGGCGCGTAAGGCAGCACAGGCAGGCAGCGACGTCTCGTAATAGCTAACTAATTTTTTGGAGTGCGTCCAGTGATGGACGTGCTCCCTCACAAAAGTATCCACTTGATTGGATACTCTGATGGATGCAGGGAATGCCATTGGTGCCCTTGCAAGATACTATAATATCTGTTAGGATACTATAGTATCTGAAGGGAGTAGGAATATGCGTCCGCTTCGAGAAAATAAAAGTGTTTTGAAGTATCCGATGGATGTGGTGCTGGGGTCACCTGCTACGGTGCGGCTCTTGCGTGTGTTGATATATGAAGTTGGGGCAGCGGTCAGTGTGCCCGAGGCTGCCCGTTTGGCGGGCTTGACACAGGCCGGCGCGCGGCGTGCACTCGAGCGTTTGCAGCAAATTGGCATAGTGCAGTGCATTGGGTCTGGCCGAAACCGCGTGTACGAAGTTTGTGCTGATAATCCTTTTGTTGAGCTGCTTGCACAGCTGTTTGATGAGGAATACCAAAGGTTTCAAACGTTTCTGATTAGCTTGCGTGACCTTTTTGCAGATGCGCGCATAGTCAGTGCCTGGACTGACTTTCTAGAGAGTCAGCCTGCCGATTTACTGACAGTAAAGCTGGTGCTTACTCCTGAGGGAATGGGGGCATGGCAGTCAGAATTGCGCGAGAATTTGCTGCGAATCGAACAAAAATATGGGGTGATAGTAGAGCTTGAGTTTTACCTAAAGGCGGACGCTCCTTCAATGGATGAGGATGCTTTGTTGTTGTGGGGAGTTCCTGCACAAGACGCAGCTCTGCGCAAACGTCCAAAGCGTGCAGAAGTTCTTGCTTTTGTTGCCGCACATCCGCAGGTGATAGTTCGGGCAAAGCGTTATCTTTCGCGCTTGCTTGACGAGGGACAGGGGACAGCTGATGCCGATATTAAAGAATGGCTTGAAATGCTTGATAGCTATTCTGCAAAGCAGATTATCCGACTACTCGCATCTGATTCTGAGCGTGCACAGCGGCTGTGGCGCAGTGAGCCATTCTTGCCCGTGCTGACCAATGAAGAGTTCAGTGAGTTGTCCAAATTCGAGGATGCGTAATATAGGATGCGCTACGACCAGCTAGAGCATGCCATACGAGCAGCCTGTGATGTTGCAGATGACACAGAACTACTGATCTTTGGCTCGCAGGCCATACTAGGAACTTACCCTCAGGCACCAGAAGCCCTGCGAGCCTCGATTGAGGTTGATATTCAGCCAAAGAATAAACCAGAAATGACTGACTGCATTGACGGTACCTTAGGTGATGGCTCGCTGTTTCACCTGGCGCATGGATTTTACGTGCACGGAATCTCTATCGAGGCAGCTGCCTTGCCAGGGGGGTGGGACAAGCGAATGATTGTTGTCTCGCACTCGATAGGAACAAGAGGCAACAAAGGACATTGCCTTGAAGTTCATGATTTGGCAGCAAGCAAGTTGGCTGCCTATCGCGAGAAAGACCTTCAGTTTGTTGCACTGCTGCTGCAGGAAGACCTTGTCGACAAGGACATACTTGCTGATAGAGTTGAGCACTTGCCCATTGATGAGAGCAAAATTCAAATGTTGAAGCGCTGGCTAGAAGCAATGGACACAAGAGAGGCATGTCGTACTCCTTAATCCTATATGTGTTACACTGATACGCTGTGTCTTACTGCTATGGTCGGAAACCATACACACTACAAGTAGAACGCACGAGCAATAGAGGAGTACAGATGAGATCGGGAATTCACCCAGATTACAAGGCAACAAACTATAGCTGTTCTTGTGGGAACGCTTTTGAAAGTCATTCAACAAAGGGCGGCGACGTGCGCATCGAGTTGTGCAACAAGTGCCATCCCTTCTTTACCGGTACGCAGAAATTTGTCGACACCGGTGGTCGTGTGCAGCGCTTTGCTGACAAATTTGGTGCGGCGGCAACAGCTACGCTTGAAAAAGAAAAGGCTGCTGTTGATGCGCGTCGTGCTGCTGCAGAAGAAGAAGCCTCGAAAAAAGCTGCTGTCCGCGAAGAAAGGGCCGCTGCAAAGGCTGCCCGTGCGGCAGAGTTTGAAAAGGTTGCTCCGGCAAAGAAAGAGGTCGTTGCAGACGAGGCGGAGGAGCAAACACCAGCGACCACAGACGCAGACGCTGAAACAAAAGCAGATGCGCCCGCAGACGCTGCTGCCGAAGAAGCTCCTGCTGCCTAGCTGCTGCCAATGCAGGTAACCTTACTTTTTAATACCCCTGACCCTGAACGGGCGATAGCTGCTGCAGCACGCCTGTGTTACGCACCGGTCGGGGGAGCAGAACTGCTTGAAACGATGCCCGGTGACGAGGTCAAAAAAATCCTGCGCATCCTGCTGACCAGTGGACACCTTTCTGCGCTCGAGCACGCTTCTTATACCTTTGCGCTTGACGGTATCTCGCGTGCGATGACCCATCAGTTGGTGCGCCACCGTATTGCCAGCTATAACCAGCAATCGCAACGCTACGTTCGCTACGAGGACGAGCCAGAGTTCATCATCCCTCCGCAGGTGAAAGCCGCCGGCGCAGATACTGAAGCTGCCTATCTGCAACACTGCAACGCTGCTTTTGCGTCCTATCGTGACCTTATCGACAAAGGAGTCGCTGCAGAGGACGCACGCTACCTGCTACCCAATGCCATGGAAACCAAAATCGTCGTGACGATGAACATGCGCGAACTGCTGCACTTTTTCAGTCTGCGCTGCTGTCGCCGTGCACAGTGGGAGATTCGTGCCGCAGCTGACCGCATGCTTGAACTGGCTGCGCCCACAGCACCCTATATTTTTGCCGACGCTGGTGCTGTCTGCCGCAGAACCTTTTGTCCCGAGGGCACAATGACCTGCGGACGACCCTTTGCGCGCATAGATCGCAGCGAGCTCTAGGATGAGCACGACCAAAATAGGCGGCCAGGCAGTACTTGAGGGCGTCATGATGCGCGGCAAACGCAACTGGGCTGTTGCTGCCCGTGACGAGCAGGGCGAAATCCATACAGAACTACACCCTTTAAA
The DNA here is from genome assembly GCA_009779395.1 of Coriobacteriia bacterium. GTDB lineage: Bacteria > Actinomycetota > Coriobacteriia > WRKU01 > WQUG01 > WQVN01. Next base: position 1,009 of record WREJ01000018.1, on the reverse strand, counting down.
TAGTGCAGCAGATCGCAACGCCTGGATGCGTTGGCCAATTATTCGTGGTGTTGTTGCCCTGGGGCAAAGCCTTGCTTTGGGGACAAAAGCACTGGCAATATCTGCGCGCATAGCAGGCCTTGAAGAAGAACCAGCAGAGGGCAGCACAGACGGCGAGCGTGAATCTGTTATGACGGGCGGCATCATTGCCAGTTCTGTTGTGATGGGCATTGTGCTTGCTATTGGTATCTTTGTCTTGTTGCCAGCCTTTATTACCCAAGCCGTCATGGGTCCAGCAAGTGACAGTCGCTTTTTGTGGAACGCCTTTGACGGGCTGATGCGCATCACGATTTTCTTTGCGTACGTCTATGCTATTAGTCGTATCCCCGACATCAGACGTGTCTTTCGCTATCACGGTGCAGAACATAAAGTCATAGCAGCAATCGAGGCGGGTGAGCCTTTGACCATTGAAAAGGTACGCCCCTATTCAACTTTGCACACGCGCTGCGGAACGGCTTTTCTTATCATGGTCATGGCACTGGCAATCCTGGTCTTTTCTTTGGTGCCCATCAATGCCATGGTTACCGCCTGGGGTATCACCAGCACTGCTGCGATACTTGCAATTCGTATTGTCATTCGCCTGATGTTTTTGCCCCTGGTAGCCGGCCTTGCCTATGAAGTCACGGTAAAGTGGGCAGCACCACGCACCCACCTAGCGATTGTCAAAGTACTGATGTGGCCCGGTCTGCAAATGCAGCGTCTTACTACAGGAGACCCCGACGACGGCATGATAGAGGTTGCAATCACTGCAGCAGAAGTAGTTCTTGCAGCAGACGCCGAATCAGCAAAGCCAGCAGAGAGCGACCAGCCCTTCCAATAAGTGCCGAGTATGTAGAGTACCTCAGGTGTTGGCTTCGCCTTCACTGCGCTCCGCTCGCCAGAATGATTGCTGCGCATCATTCGCTCACTACACTTGCGTTGGCTTCGCCTTCACTGCGCTCCGCTCGCCAGAATGATTGCTGCGCATCAT
>WREJ01000017.1 GCA_009779395.1 Coriobacteriia bacterium | reverse complement strand
GCTTTTCTCCGTCAAGGTAGTGCAGCAAGGCAATGCGGGCACTTCTGTTGGGATTGTACTCGATAGTAGCGACCTTTGCCGGAATGCCGTCCTTGTTGCGCTTAAAGTCAATAATGCGGTAGCGACGTTTGTGTCCGCCGCCCTGATGACGCACGGTAATACGCCCGTTGTTATTGCGGCCGCCTTTTTTCGGCAGCGGCTCGAGCAGCGACTTCTCTGGCGTGGTACAGGTAATCTCTTCAAAAGTCGAGACCGACATACCACGACGACCAGGAGAGGTCGGCTTATATTTTCTAATAGCCATAGCTCTTACTCCCTAGCTCGAAAACAGTTCGATAGTATCGCCCGCTGCCAGCGTGACGATAGCTTTTTTCCAACTGCGTGTCGTACCTTTTGCATAACGTACCCGACGCGGCTTGCCCGCTACGTTCATGGTGTTCACCTTCAGCACCTTGACGTCAAAAATCTCTTCAACAGCAGCCGCGATTTGAGGCTTTGTCGCTGTTTTCAGCACTTCAAAGGTGTACTTGTTCTCGTTTTCTATCATAAACATCGACTTTTCAGACACAACGGGTCGAATAATAATCTGCCGAGGATCGTACATTAGCTCAGCACCTCCCCTAGATAGTTCACCGCTTCTTTGGTCAAAAGCAGCGCGCTGTTATCGACCAAGTCATAGGTGTTTGACTCAAAGGCAAAAATCGGACGGACGCGCGCAATATTGCGCAGGGACAAATACGCGTTGGTCTCTTCGTTGCCCAAAACAACCGTTACTTTCTTTCCCTTGAGGCCGAGTGCGTCCAAAACCGTAACCGCTTCTTTTGTGGATGGTGCCTCGAAATCCATGTTTTCTACCACATGCAGGTCGTTCTCTGCCTTTTTTGCAGAAAGCACGCTGCGCATTGCCAGCTTGACAACCTTGTTGGGTACCTTAAAGGCGTGGCTGCGTGGATGCGGCCCAAAGACTACACCACCGCCGGTCCACTGGGGTGCACGAATCGTTCCCTGGCGGGCACGACCTGTTCCCTTTTGGCGCCAGGGCTTTCTGCCACCACCGCGAACCATGCTGCGGGTCTTGGTGCTATGGGTGCCAGCGCGATCCGCTGCCATTTGGCTGCGAACAACTTGGTGAACAGCAAAGTGGTTTGGCTCGATGTTAAAAATCGCGTCGTCCACTTTGACGGTACCTGCCGCTGCCCCCTTCTTGTTTGTTACTTTAAGCGTCTTCATAATGTCTTAATCTCCTCAGCAGTTCCGGCGACTATTTCACCGCTGCAATAGTAAGCAGCGCGTTTTTGCCGCCAGGAACGGCACCCTTTACCAACAGCAGATTTTGCTCTGCATCAACTTTGACAACACTGAGGTTTTTAACCGTTACCTTGTCAACACCCATGTGGCCAGGCATTTTCTTGCCCTTAAAGACCTTTGCTGGGGTCGCCGCCTGACCAATTGATCCGGGACGACGATGAAAGCGCGAACCATGACCACCAGGGCCACCAGCAAAGTTATGACGCTTGATAACACCAGCAAAGCCTTTACCCTTGCTGACTCCGCTGACAGAAACTTTTTTCGTGTCAGCAAAAATGCTTGCGTCAATAACATCGCCCACCTTCAGCTCGGCAGGTCCGTCAAGACGAAACTCTGCTAGGTGGCGTCTTGGGTCAACTCCTGCCTTTGCAAAATGGCCAGCCTTGGGCTTGGTGACCAGCTTTTCACGAATGTCACCAAAACCAACCTGCAGGGCATCGTAACCCTCTTTATCTGCCGTCTTGACCTGTGTTACTACACAGGGGCCAGCTTCGATGACAGTCACAGGCAGCAGGTTTCCCTCTTCTGTCCAGACCTGTGTCATTCCCAGCTTGCGGCCGAGTAGCTTTTGTGCCATTACTTCTTACCTTCTTCCATCCTGTGGTCATAAGTCCTTCTCGAAATCCTTATTTCGATGCTTAGCGGACCACGTACCTCTGCTCATAAAGGTCGTCGCGTAGACGAACTTTATGCCTTAATCTCGATCTCGACACCAGCAGGCAAGTCAAGGCGACCCAGCGAATCTGCTGTCTTTGGTGTTGCGTCAATGATGTCAATCAGACGCTTGTGCGTGCGAATCTCGAACTGTTCGCGGCTGTCCTTGTTGACATGGGGAGAACGAATCACACAGTACAAGTTACGCGAAGTAGGAAGCGGAACCGGACCGACAACTTTTGCGCCCGTCTTGAGTGCCGTTTCAACAATCTTTTTTGTGCTCTGGTCAACAATCTCGTGGTCGTATCCCTTAAGCCGTATTCTGATTCTCTGAGCCACCTTAACCCTCTTCCTTTACTTAACTAAGCTGCGATTTGGCAGTAATTTCTTCTGCCACTGATTTAGGAACTTGTTCGTATGCCTTAAACACCATGGTGTAGACGGCACGACCCTGCGTCTTTGAGCGCAGGTCAGTCGAATAACCAAACATTTCAGAAAGCGGCACCTTTGCGCGTACCAGTTGTGCGGTACCGCGCGGTTCCATGCCTTCGATCTGTCCGCGACGACCAGAAAGGTCGCCCATTACGTCTCCCATGTACTCTTCGGGAGTCACCACTTCTACCGACATCATAGGTTCGAGTAGCTTTGGTGAGCTTTTGCGCAAGGCTTCTTTAATTGCCATAGAACCGGCAATCTTGAACGCCATTTCGCTCGAGTCAACGTCGTGGTACGAACCATCAACCAGCTCAACACCAAGGTCAACTGTGGGAAATCCTGCCAAAACACCACTATCAAGTGCCTCCTGAATACCTTTATCAACTGAAGGGATGTATTCTTTGGGAATAGACCCGCCAACGATTTTATTTTCAAACAGATAACCTTCGCCAGGATCGCGTGCGATCATGTTGATGACAACATGACCATACTGACCGCGTCCACCTGACTGGCGTGCGTACTTCATGTCAACGTTATTGACATTTTTACCTGCCGTCTCGCGGTAGGCTACCTGTGGTTTGCCAACATTTGCTTCGACCTTAAACTCGCGCAGCAAGCGGTCAACAATGACCTCGAGGTGAAGCTCACCCATGCCCGCAATAATGGTCTGCCCTGTCTCGCTATCAGTGCGCACGCGAAACGTTGGGTCTTCTTCTGCCAACTTTGCCAAAGCAACACTTAGCTTGTCTTGCTCGGCCTTTGTTTTTGGCTCGATAGCAATGTCGATTACCGGATCAGGGAACTCCATCGACTCGAGCTGGATCTGCGCGTTTTCTGCACAAAGGGTGTCGCCTGTTGTTGTGTCCTTAAGCCCCACTGCCGCCACAATGTCACCAGCACAGGCAGCCTCGACGTCTTCGCGGCTGTTTGCATGCATTTGCAGCAGGCGACCAATGCGCTCTTTTTTGCCCTTGGTGCTGTTCATTACGTACGAGCCTGAATCCAGTTTCCCCGAATACACGCGGAAATAGGTCAGCTTGCCCACGTAAGGGTCAGTCATCACCTTGAAAGCCAGGGCTGCAAAGGGCTCGCTTATGTCTGTTTTGCGGGTGACTTCTGCGCCTGTTTTTACCTCGATGCCACTGACCGGAGGAATATCAAGCGGAGACGGAAGAAAGTCCACTACCGCATCAAGCATCTGCTGGACACCCTTATTTTTAAAGGACGCACCACAGATAACGGGGGTAAACTGACAGGCAACACAGCCTTTACGCAGTGCAGCCTTTATTTCGTCAGTGGATATCTCTTCCTCTTCCAGTATTTTCATCATTAGATTTTCGTCTGCATCAGAGGCAGCTTCGATCATTTCTTGGTGGGCGAGCTGTGCCGCTTCAAGGTAGTCGGCAGGAATTTCGCCCTCGCTGGGATTGATGTTGTTTTCGTCTTCGTTAAAGAATATGGCGTTCATTTTGACCAGGTCGATGATGCCTTTGAACTGGTCCTCTGCGCCCATGGGCAGCTGGATTTTAATGGGAGTCGCGCCCAGACGGTCGCGCATCATGTCAATCACGTTTTCGAAGTCTGCACCAGTGCGGTCCATTTTGTTGACATAGGCCATGCGCGGAACACCGTAGTTGTCAGCCTGACGCCATACAGTTTCTGACTGTGGCTCGACGCCACCAACGGCGCAGAAAACGGCAACAGCACCGTCAAGTACACGCAGCGAACGCTCGACCTCAACGGTAAAGTCAACGTGACCTGGCGTGTCGATAATCTGAATGCGATAATCATGCCAAAAACAAGTCGTCGCCGCCGAGGTAATGGTAATGCCGCGTTCTTGTTCTTGAACCATCCAGTCCATTGTCGCGCCACCCTCATGCACCTCACCCAGCTTGTGTGTTTTGCCGGTGTAGTACAAGATACGCTCGGTAGTCGTCGTCTTACCCGCATCAATATGTGCCATGATGCCGATGTTGCGCGTCTTATCTAAAGAATAGGTGGTAGCCATCGTGGTTGCGTGTCCTTATCTGTGCCTACCAGCGATAGTGCGAAAACGCACGGTTCGCTTCTGCCATTTTGTAGAGATCCTCACGCTTTTTGATTGACGAGCCTGTTTCTTCTGCCGCGTCCATGATTTCAGCAGCAAGACGCTGTACCATGGTCTTTTCGCGGCGGCTGCGCGAATAGTCGACAATCCAGCGAATCGCAAGTGTTGTCGAACGACGAGCATTAACCTCGACGGGAACCTGATAGGTTGCACCACCAACACGCTTGGGGCGAACCTCGAGAGTAGGACGTACATTGTCCATAGCCTTTTTGAATACCGTCAAAGGATCAGTGCCCGTCTTTTCCTCGATAATATCGAATGCTCCGTACACAATGCCCTCTGCGACAGACTTTTTGCCGTCCCACAGAATCTTGTTAATAAGCTGTGTCACCAAACGATTGTTATAGCGCGCGTCAGGAACTACTTCGCGGCGCTCTGCTGCTGCACGTCTTGGCATCTTATTTCTCCTTCTTTGCGCCGTAGCGGGAACGAGCCTGAGCGCGATTTGCAACGGGAGCAGCATCCAGCGCACCCCGTACTACTTTGTAACGAACACCAGGAAGGTCTTTTACACGACCACCACGAACCAACACGATAGAGTGCTCTTGCAGGTTATGACCAATGCCAGGAATGTAGGCAGTAACCTCCATCGAGTTGCTCAGGCGAACACGGCATACCTTGCGAAGTGCAGAATTCGGCTTTTTTGGCGTTGTCGTGTACACACGTGTACAGACGCCACGCAGCTGAGGATTACCCTTCAGTGCTGGTACCTTTGACTTCACTTCGGCCTTTTTGCGGCCTTTCCGTACTAGTTGGTTGATAGTAGGCAAAACGTTTCCTTCCTGTTGTAGCCACTCTTTATCGCCGGAGCCATAACCCGCCAAAAAATGTTGACTACTCTATCTCTTGCTATCACACGCAAAAAATCGACTCCTTAAAAGTCGCGGTGTACAAATATACTGGTAGTATACTGCGGTGTCAAACGCCACGCACCCGGGCGTATCCATTTCGGGAGACTATTTCAAAAGGACTCTTTCAGGCGGAGTGCGTCCAGCAATGAAACAAAGTCGCTTGCGCTAGTCAGATGGTGGTGTCAGGTTACCCCTGCACAAACGTGCGACCCTGCCTGTCCACCCTCACAGTTACACTACAATCATACGCACATAACATGTGCCATAATGTCAGCAGTTACGAACAGATCAGGGAACACCATGACACAAGTAATCAGCGAACTTATATCCATCACGGGACTCTTCATGATGTTCATGTTCTTCGTGTATCCAGTCCTCTTCGGACTCTGGACATTGTTCTACCGCGTCTTCCTCGAGCCAGCAGACGAAAAGGCGGAGCGCCTTGAACGTAAACGTATCGAACGTGAAAACTACGATCCCAGCAGTGGCATAGGCGATATCCCCGGTGGACGTTCTGGTGACGGCGGCGGCTTCTAGCCCCGCAGCATCTGGAAATAGCAAAGTCGGCGGAGTACATCATCCCATCAGCTCTTGTTCTGCTTGTATATCTTTGCACGCAGCCCTGCATACATAAACAACGATGGGATGAATGCTGCAGCCAACGCCAAAGAACTGAGATGCTCATAAGCAAAATTATCGCTTCGAAAGACCGCAGAAAGCGCCAACAATATCAACTGCCCTAAATACATTGCGGGATAATTAACTATCATTAAAAAGTTTGGCTCGCCTGTAACGGTAACTAAATCAGCAAAATAAAAATATCCAGAAAGCAATCCTAATCCCATTGCCAAAAACGACAACGAAAGTAAATTCCACTTGGGAAGCGGCAATAAGTACTTATAGCCAAAGTAAACGTATCCAATTGTGGCTACAATGGCAGCAAGGCTTACGCCAACAAAGCCAAAAGGCATAAACATGGCAATCAAGCAAAAAAGTATAGCTGCACCTTGATAAAGAAAAGATCGCACGATGTTTGCGGTAAAGCCAGAATTTAGAACATCGAAATCGCTCTTCATATTTTCCTCCTGCAGGACAAGTACCTTATTTTAGCGGAGTGCGTCCAGCAATGAAACAAAGTCAGCTGAACCGAGAGTTTCTGCGCGCGCAGTGGGTGAAATACCTGCATCTTTCAGTGCCTTGGTCAGTCGCGCGTCTTCTCCGTTTTTTGCTGCTCGCAGATTGTTAAAGATCGTTTTGCGTCTGCTAGCAAAGCAGGTGTCGATAAGGGTTGCTACTGCTTTGTAGCGCTCGTGGTCTTTTACAATAGAATCGACGTCGTCGTGGCGTATGAGCGTTATGACGCTTGAATCCACGCGGGGCGGGGGCAGAAAGCTGTTTCGTGCAACGGCAAAACTGGCTGCTGGTCGTGCGAGCAAACCCAGCTTTGCGCTATAGGCACCGTAGATTTTGCTGCCGGGTGTCGCTGCCATGCGCTGGGCGACCTCGCGCTGCACCATGACCGTTGCCTGGGTGATTGTTGGCAGGTACTCAAAGCAGTCAAGCACGTTGGTTGCCGCCACCTGATAGGGCAAATTCGCCACCAATTTTGTTGGACGTGAGGGCAGTTTCAGGCGCGGTAAGTCAAGGGCATCGACATTAAGCACCGTCAATTGGGGATTGCCCTTTGTGCAGTGGCTAGCTGTTGTATAAGCGAGTGCGTCCAGCAATGCCGCGTCCTTTTCAAGGGCAAGCACCTGACCTGCAGCAGCAAGTAATGCTAGCGTTAACACGCCGATTCCTGGTCCAATCTCTAACACTTGGTCATCTGGCTGCAGCGCAGCCGCTGCCAAAATGCGCCCAATCACCGTGTCGTCGATCAAAAAATGCTGCCCCAGGCGCTTTTTAGTGTAGAGGTCAAATTTCTGCAGAACCGCAATGGTTGCCTTTGGTGTCGCAAGGGGTGAATGCATCGCATCTAGCGTTTCTTTGTGAATTTTTCTGCCGCAAAACTAAGGGCTTGTGCTAATTGCTCGGCAAAGGCTGGTTCAAAAATATCGCCTGCTTTTTCGAGTCCCGTAAGCGCATAATGACCAGCAAGCTGAAATCCTGCCGTGTTCGAGGCAAATGTGAGCGAAAGCAAGGCTGCAGCACGGCGCTCGGCGGTAGCGAAGGGGTCATCGTGTGCTGCAACAAAGTAAGCGAGCGCCGGACGTGTACGCTGCTGCGGCAGACCATTGCTGTGCCCCGCGCGAACATTACGCGCCCACAGTAGCTGCATCCGGTCGATGACCGCCTTTTGCTGCGCTGACACCGCGCCAAAATAGAGCGGACTGACCCACAGCAGGGCATCTGCTGCTGCAAGCGCATCGACCAGAGCGTACAGGTCATCGGATTTCTGGACGCACTCCCCCGTTGTAGCGCATCTTTGGCAACCCTTACAGGAATGAATAGTGTGCGTCACCGGCGAAAAGGTCTGAACCTGCAGCTGACTGCCTTGGCTGTCGAGTACGTCCATCAGCCCCGTTTTAAGGTGATAGGCAAGCAGGTCGGAATTGCCGCCTTTGCGCGGCGACCCGTTGATGATGACAAGATTTTTCATGCCGCGCCTGCCTTTCTGGTCACTGGGTCAAACTTCGCAGAGTCAAGCTTGAAGATACGTGCTGCCGTGTCGCTGGTCTGCTGTGCCAGTTCAGGCAGGGGCAGACCGCGCAATTCGGCAAGTGCTTGCGCAACCCAGAGGGTGTGGGCAGGTTCGCAGCTTTGCCCACGAAAGGGAGTCGGTGCCATAAAGGGACAGTCCGTCTCGACTACAATGCGGTCTGCGGGTGCTGCAATCGCTGCTGCTTTGACCTCGTGGGCATTTTTAAAGGTGACTGGACCACCAAAGCCCAGCACGCAACCCAGCTCAAGAAAAGGTGCTGCTACCTTTGGTTCGCGATTGTAGCAGTGCAAAACGGCACCGGCAGAGGGAATGCCAACATCACGCAAAATGTCCAGACCGTCGTCGTGGGCATCACGCAGATGCACAATGACGGGCAGCTTTAGTTCCTGTGCCAACTGCAAGATACGGCGAAAGACCGCGCGCTGCACATCACGCGGCGAATGGTCATAGTAATAATCCAGCCCTGTCTCGCCGAGGGCAACGGTACGCGGGTCTGCGGCAAAAACGCGCAGTCGCTGCTGCGCCGAGGTATCAAAGTGGCGTGCGTTGTGCGGGTGAATACCCACAATAATGCGGGTGTCGGGGATTATGGTGGCACGTGCTGCTGACTGCCCTTCCTCCTCCCCCTTTGCTGCAGCAAGCAGATTCTGCGCCGCTTCGCGCCAGACCGCCAGCATCTCGAAAGTTGTTTCAGCGCGCGCGCTGACATCAGCGATTGTCAGCACCGTCGAAAGTCCCACATACGCTGCCCGCGCCAAAGCACGCGCTGGGTCGTCCAGCATATCAAGGTGTGCATGTGTCTCGACCAGCGGCGCGCCACCCAAATCAGGCGGACACATAGTTACGGGACTGCGTTTTTTGCCCTGATACGCAGTAAAGTCAAACATGTGCTGCGCTCTAGGCTTCCATGCGTAGGAACAGTGGCTCACCCTTGCGCACCTCATTACCTGCAGGCAACTGTCCCCACTGTGTTTTACGCTGCAAATCGATTTCTGTTGTTGCTGGGGCAAGTCCCAGGCGCGCACAGACTTCGTCAGAGGTGCTGGGCATAACAGGAGCTGTGTACAGAGCAATAATGCGCACTGCTTCAAGCGCAGAGTACAGCACCTGCGCCAAGGCATCTGCCTGTGTTTGGTCATCCTCTGCATTTTTTGCCAATGTCCAGGGAGCACTGTCCTCGAGGTAGCGGTTTGCCGCGCGCACTAGATCCCAGATGGCGTTCAGCGCGCCACTATAGTCAAAGCGACTGTAGGCATCGGCAACACGGTCGTACAAATCATCTGCGACCTGTCGCAGCACGGCACCTTCGGCACCCTCTGTTGTTGGGTCGCCACCATAGGCAGGCACCTTGCCCGCGCAGTACTTGCCGACCATCGAAAACAGCCTGCTCACCAAGTTACCCCAGTCATTTGCCAAATCCCCATTAAAGCGCTGCACCATGGCCTCGTCACTGATGGATCCGTCCTGCCCAAAAGCTACGTCACGCATAAAGTAGTAGCGATAACCGTCCACGCCAAAACGTTCGACTAGCTCGGCCGGTGTTTTTGCGTTTCCTTTGGACTTGCTCATCTTCTCGCCCTTGACCAGCAGGTGACCGTGGGCAAAAACCTGACGCGGCAGGGGCAGACCCGCTGCGTGCAGCATAGCGGGCCAAATAATGCAGTGAAAACGAATGATGTCCTTGCCAACAAAGTGGACCTGTGCAGGCCAGCGATAGGCGAACTCTTCTGCGCATGAATCGTCATCTGTGCCAAAACCAACGGCGGTTATATAGTTAATAAGCGCGTCAAACCACACGTACATGGTCTGCGGGGCGTCTCCCTCTTCTGTCCAAGGCAGCGGAATGCCCCAGGCAACGTTTGCGCGCGAAATCGACAGGTCATGCAGGCCACTGCGAATAAACGACAGCACCTCGTTGCGGCGTGTTTCTGGCTGGACTGCCTGCGGATTGTCCTCGTAGTACTGCAGCAAAAAGTCAGCGTAATGCGACAGGCGGAAAAACCAGTTTTCTTCGACAACATATTTCAGAGGGCGACCGCAATCGGGACAGAGCGGCTGACTGTCAGAGCTAAGCGCCTTGTCCTGGTCTGCTAGGTCTTTTTGGTTCCAGTAGGCTTCATCGGGAACACAGTACCAACCCTCGTAGCTGCCGCGATAGATGTCGCCGCTGTCAAGCAAGCGACGCGCCAGTTCTTGCACCGAATGCTTATGCTGCACACTGGTCGTGCGAATAAAGCGGTCGTTGCTAATGTGCAGCATCTGCCAAGTCTCTTGAAAGGCAGGTGCTAGCTTGTCGACCCACTGCTGCGGGCTGTAACCTGCAGCTGTTGCTGCTTGCTCGATTTTCTGGCCGTGCTCGTCCAGACCCGTCAGAAACAAAACGTCGTGCCCACACATGCGCCTGTAGCGCGCCATCACATCTGCGGCAAGCGTTGTGTAGGCTGTCCCCAAATGCGGAACATCGTTGACGTAATAAATCGGTGTTGTTAGATAGTAAGACCTTCGGTCGCGGGTCATGGTGGTACTCTCTCCCAGTAGGTTGCGGTTTTGCCAGCCAGCACGGCGCCTACTATTGTATAATACCGATTCACATGCAGGACGTCTTTAATGCAGAGTTCTTTCGGGAAAGGGTGTTCATGAAAAAGCAGGCAGTCATCGTCATCGACATGCTGAACGACTTTGTGTCGGGCAGTCTGGCAAATCCACGCGCAGCCAACATTATCGCGCCCTTGCAAGACATGGTGGCACAGGCACGCGCCGCTGGGGTGCCGCTTATCTTTAGCAATGACGCACATCTGCCGGGCATCGACCCTGAACTAAAGTTGTGGGGTGAGCATGCCATAGCGGGCAGTCAGGGGGCGGAGTTTATACCAGAACTGACACCGATTGCCGGTGATTTCCTGCTGCCAAAGCGTCGTTACAGCAGCTTTTTCCAGACCGATTTGCACTCTCTGCTGCGTGACCTTGGTGTTGACACCCTTGTCATTTGTGGCATGTTAAGCAATATCTGCATACAGCACACGGCAGCCGATGCCTATATGTGGGGATTTTCGGTCGTTGTTCCGCGTGACGGTGTCGAAGCACTTGACGGCGCAACACAGGAAAGTGCACTTGAGTACATGCAGACCATGTATGCTGCAGATATCACCACCTGCGCTGATGTCGCTGCCAGCTGGCAGTCTGGCTAGGGAGTACCCCTGCTTTGACGAAGTTCTTCGCGTTCTTGCGGTGCCAAGTAGTCAATACCATGGCATGAGGAACAAAGCTCTGCTCCCGAGGCATTTCCGGGGAAATGACAGTTGTAGCACATATCGCCAATGCGCCAGAAGTCATAGGCGTGAATCATCATAGTTGCTGGATTGTCGGTGTCCATGTAATCTGCCGAGTGGGGTACGCGCGTGCCGTGACAGTCATCACAAGAACGGGGGTCATGGCAGTCGTAGCAGCGGGCGTCGGGACGGTCATGGATAAGTGCTCGTGACCAGACCGTGCCAATGTCGCGCTGTCTGGTTTCTGCTGGCGGATTAATGTGGCAGACAATGCATTCTACTCGTGCGCGACTTCCATTGTGACAACTGATACAGTTCTGCATGCCCGTCTGAACCAGCTGCATTTCTTGCGCGCGCGTAAAGACGTGACACTGCACACAGGGCATGCCCGCCTGAAGGGGTTCGTAATGCGAGACACGTACCGTTACCCGATCAGGACCTTTTCTGGTCAGCGGTCGCGGCAAAATGTAGTCGCCGTGACAACCCTCACAGGTCGTCTGTAGCACGCTGCCATAGGTACCGCGATTGACAGCATCACGCTGCTCGGGGTCGGTGAAAATGCCCGCAACACTATGAATCGAGCGCGGAACCAGATTAATGGTCACACCTTGCAGGGTAGTACCTGGCTCGTGGCAATTGACGCAAGTCAGGCCAGAGTGAGCATCGACCACGGGCCACTCGGCAACCACCTCGTGCGGCGATTCGTGACAGGCAAGGCAGTAGACCTCGCTGCGCGTGCTAAAGCCAAAACCGATAAAAATGGCCACCGCTGTTAACAAACTTCCCAAAACCGCTGCGTAGTTAATCTTTGATTGTATGGTGATGTCAGTGGCACCAGCCAACAGTTCTTGCGCTGTTTTCTCGTCGATTGTCTTGACCGCATTGCCTTCTTCGTCAAGCAGTTCATACTCGGTTTTTTGCTGTGTGCGCGCGTAGTACCACATAGCAAGGGTCAGCATGACAATCAGCACAAAGACCAGCACAATCGCCAATGCCAAAAGGGCAATCAAGGGCTGACTTTGTGGGTTGGCAACAGCTTGCTGAATCAACTGCCAGCGCGCCTGCAAATCAGCAAAGGTCAGCTGCGAAAGCGTCTCGCTCCACCAGGACAGTGAAAATAAATTGCGTAATACGTCCATCAGTGAGACTCCATCCACATCTTAGGACCACCGGGATGTATGTGACCAACATGACAGATGTCACAGTCACTGCGCGCATGACAGCGCAGGCACATATCCCAGCCCAGCCGATCCGTCTCATCAGCATGAACAATCAAAAAGCCATCAGGATGAGGAATCTCCATACCATGACAGTCGTCACAGAAAAACTCATTTTTGTGGCAGCCAGCACACTGATTGTCTGGTCTGCGCGCCTCGCGTGAATGATCGCGGATAATAAAAGCATCGTGAGGAACCATGCCGCCATGACAGCGTGCACACATTTCGTCTGGGTGACAGGGAGCACAGGTTTGCCAGTCGCCCACACCATGAGTGTAGAGCATGTCAGGTCCATGAACGACAGCAAACACCGAGTTGGTCACGCGGTTATCACCCAGCCTGCCATCGTGGCAGGTCTCGCAGGCAAGCGAGGGACGGGAGGTCAGTGACGCGTGACAGCCAATGCAGTTTTCCATAGCATAGCGCGATTCCCATTCGCTGGTGCCGGGATGTCCTACTCCTCCGTGGCACACCGTGCAGCGCACGTCTTGGGCGCACTCCTCATGATTAACGCGCAAGCCGCGATTTTGGGCAATTCCACCGTCAAAAACCTGGTCGTGACACTGCAGGCAGGAATCATTTTGAATGACGCGCGTAATGTCCTGACCCGGGAAAAGAGGCAGCAGCATCGAATACCACACGCGCTGGTTAAAGCCAATCCTGCCCCAGGTACCCTGAGTGGCATGACAGCTGCGACAATCAACATCAGTGTGTGCGGACTCTTGCAGGTTGTAGGTCTGTGTGCCGTGACAGCCGCTGCAGCCGGGTGCCCAGACAATACCTGCGGCACCTGGCAACAGCAAGAGCAACAACAGTCCGGTACACAACCAAACAAGCAGCTTCAGTAATCCTGGTGGCAAACTCTTTAACATATCATTTCCGTCAAAACAAACACGTGTCTATCTTACTCGTTTCTCACTTCATCTGTGACTCCGTCAGCGGCGGAGTCAAGTGCTGTCCCAGCCTCTAAGGCCGAGCCTTCTGCAAGAGCAGCCGTCATTTCTTGGTCACGCTTCCTCTTTG
>WREJ01000016.1 GCA_009779395.1 Coriobacteriia bacterium | reverse complement strand
GGACAGAAAACCCTCGCTATCAGCAGCTTGCTGCGCGCATTACAGCTGCTGGTACGGCAAGTACCTCGCTGCATGTCAGACGCGGCGACTATGTGTCGGGTGCTGCGCCCCTTGGTACCTGCAACCAGGATTACTACCAGCGTGCCATCAAGACAGTAGCGCAGAGTACTGGACAGACTCCCTCTGTTTTTATCTTTAGTGACGACCCGCAGTGGGTGCGCGAGAATCTGCACTTTGAGCAGTGCAGCTATTCTGTGATTGACAGTGCCAACTATGACAGTAGCGTCGAGGATCTGGCTTTGATGGGGCTGTGTCATCATCACATTATTGCGAACTCAAGCTATTCGTGGTGGGGGGCTTGGACGGGCGAGCGCAGCGGCAGCGTTATTATTGCTCCCCAGCAGTGGTTTCCCAAGACCTGCGGTAATCTGACGCCTGTTCCTGCCCGCTGGCAGCGTCTGTGCAGCAATGTTGTGGGTGTTTAATGAGATACTTAAAGGCAGTGAAAACAGTTCGTCAGAAAAGCTACTGACCCCAAAAGACGGTGAAGAGACGAAAATATGGTCGCTAAAAAGGCATTGATAACAGGTATCACGGGTCAAGACGGCGCGTATTTGTCTCGCTTGTTGATTGACAAGGGTTACGAAGTTCACGGCATTGTCCGCAGAAGCTCTGACCATAATACGGCACGGGTCGACCAGCTGCGCACCGATTCTAATCAGCAAGCAGCACGGCTTAACCTGCATTTTGGTGACCTGACCGATTCTGCTGGCATTATGAGCATTGTCGAGTCTGTCCAGCCTGACGAAATTTACAATCTGGGCGCACAAAGTCAGGTTGACATCAGTTTTTCGACGCCCCTTTACACGGCAGACGTTGATGGTCTGGGCACACTCCGCCTACTGGAAGCCGTTCGTGTTCTGGGTCTGGCAAACACAACACGCATCTATCAGGCAAGCACCTCTGACCTGTACGGTAAGGGCAGCGCGAGCCCCAAATGCGAGCAGACCCCCTTTGAGCCAAACTCGCCCTATGGCATTGCAAAGCTGTATTCTTACTGGACTTGTGTAAATTACCGCGAGGCCTACGACATGTACGTCTGCAACGGCATTTTGTTTAACCACGAAAGTCCCCTGCGCGGCGAGAACTTTGTGACGCGCAAGATTTCTTCTGCAGTGGCACGCATCAAACTGGGCAAACAAGACGTACTGCAGCTGGGAAATCTGGACGCCACCCGCGACTTTGGTTTTGCAGGAGACTACGTTGAACTGATGTGGCTGATGCTGCAACAGGACGCAGCTGATGACTATGTTATGGCAACGGGCAAGCTGAGTTCTGTGCGCGAATTTGCACGAGCAGCCTTTGCTCACGTTGGAATCGAGCTGCGTTTTGAGGGTAGCGGTCTTGACGAAAGGGGCATTGACGCAGCAAGCGGAAAAACCCTGCTGACCGTCAGCAAAGAGTTCTTTCGCCCCACCGACGTTGACCTGCTGGTAGGGGACGCATCAAAGGCACGCCAGCAACTGGGCTGGACGCCCAGCACCACCCTGCAAGAGTTAACCGCCATGATGGTCGACTTTGATTTGCAGCGCGAACAGAATCTGTGATGTCGGTGCAAGGGCAGCTGCCATGACCAGAGTAATCTATGACTATCAGGCCTTTGCGATGCAGCAAACAGGCGGTGTCTCGCGCTATTTTGCCCAGCTGATTCAGACCCTGCAACGGCATCCCGAACTGGCTGTAGAGCCTTTGCTCGAAGTATCCTTTGCGGCAAATCGCTACCTGCGTGACGAGTTGAACATCGACTCAAAGGTCAGGGCGGGGGAGTTTTTCCATCGCTATCAGGGGCGCGGACAGGGCAAACTACAGGCAATTGGCAACATCGCAAACAAGCACGCGGCCTTTCGCTTGCTGCTGCAACAGCCAAATGCCCTGTACCATCCCAGCTATTTTGATCCCTGGTTTTTGGCGATGCAAAAGCAGCAAAAACGGCTGTCGTCCCAACGCCTGATGGTGGTCACGGTTCACGACATGATTCACGAACTGCTGCCCGACCAGGTCGCCGACCCGCATACCACAGACAACAAGCGATTGATGATGCAGCGCGCCGATGCTTTGGTGGCTGTCTCGCAGACAACACAGGCAGACATCATCAAGCTGTACCCCGAACTTGCTGAAAAAATCACCGTCATCCATCACGGAGCAACCCTGACAGACGACATCCCCACCGGCACCTTTCATCACGACACACCCTATCTGTTGTTTGTCGGCAACCGCTGGAGTTACAAAAACTTTAGCAGTGTCGCCCACGCCTGCGCAGATATTTTTGCCGACTACCCCGATTTGTCCCTACTATGCGCGGGAGGCGGTCCCTTTACCGCCACAGAAATGCAGTTGCTACACTCGCTGAACATCGCGCATCGAACAGTGCAGTGCAGCCCCGATGACTCGACCCTGAAGGCCCTGTACCAGGGGGCAGAGCTCTTTGTTTTTCCCTCGCAGTACGAGGGTTTTGGGATGCCCGTACTAGAAGCAATGGGCAATGGCGCACCCTGTGTGCTAAGCAGTAGTAGTTCTTTGCCCGAAGTTGGCGCAGACGCTGCCCTGTACTTTGATGCACAGGGCGAAAACGGTGGAGCCGCAGAACTTGCCACTCAGTGCAAGCGCATCCTTGGCAGCAGCGAAACGCGCGCACAGCTTGCTGCGGCGGGACATAAGCGCGCCGCACAGTTCAGCTGGCACAAATGCGCCACCCAACATGCCAATCTGTACACTAATCTGTATCATAAACACCATGGATAAGGCAGCGAGCAAAAACCAGGCACAACAGCAGGCAGGCAGCAGACCTGTGCGCCTTGCTGTCTATCTGCAGTGTGACACTGACGTAGGCGGACAGTTTCAGTACGCACTCAGTATGCTGCGCGCACTACAGCTACAGCAGGGCAACTTTCAGCTGTTGGTCTATAGCTCGCGCAGGGTATGGGAAGAGTACTGCAACAAGCACGACATCGCGTATCGACCGTTCCCCCTGCGCGCTGCTGCCAGTCGCATAGGACAGCGCATATTTGGACGTACTCTCTCAAGTCCAAAGTCACCACACTGGCTGGGTCGCCTGTTGCAAAAACACGTCACCCGCGACAAGGTCGATGTCGTGGTCTTTCCTCTGCCTTCGACCCTTACTGCCTATTTGTCTGTTCCCAGCATCATGACGATTCACGACCTGCTGTATCGCTACGAACCCCAGATGTGCGATGACGACGATTCTGATGCCGCGCATTACGACGACTTGTACCAGAACATTTTGCTTAACAGCAGCACGGTACTGACCGATTCTGCCCTTTGTGCCCGTCAGCTGCGGGAAGCCTTTGCCGTCGCTGCGACCGCCGACATTCAGGTCTTGCCCTACTGCGCGCCCCCCTATGTAAACGAATACCTGCAAGAAGTTGCCGCCGACCCAATTGCTGCTGCAGCACATATCAGCGAAGAAGTTCGTGCTGCTGCCGCGCAACCCTATCTGTACTACCCCGCGGCATTCAGGCGCCACAAAAATCACCGCCGACTGCTGCTGGCACTAAAGCAGCTAAAAGACGAGGGTCTGCCCCTTAACCTTATTCTCACCAGTCCCCCCTGGCCGCCTGCTGACCAGATACAAGCCCAAGTGGCAGAGCTTGACCTGAACTCTACGGTTACCCTGCTTTCTTACGTCAGCAACCGGGAAGTCTGCTATCTGTTTCAGCACGCGCAGGCTTTGGTGATGCCCACCTTTAATGGACCGACTAACTTGCCCCCCCTCGAGGCCTTTGCGCTGGGCTGTCCCGTGGTGATTTCTAACAGATTTCAACAGTCAGAGCAGCTGACTTCTGGTGTACTGCTTTTTGACCCGCGCTGTCCAGAAGATATTGCGCGTGCCCTGCGAGAAATTACCAGCAGCGAAAGCCTGCGAACAGAACTTATCGCAGAAGGGTACCGGCGCGACAAAGAGCTTAACTTGCAGGCCTTTTCGACAAGGCTTGCCGCCATTGTCAGCGCAACAATCACGCGAGCGCAGCAATGACAACAGCTCCTCGTCTGCTGCGCAACACCATGGCAAACATGTCTGCCCATGTAGTCACTGCTGCTGTTGCTTTTATCACCCTGCCCTTTATGATGGCGCACTTTGGCAAGGGCTATTACGGCGTTTTTGCCCTGGTCAACTCGCTGGTTGCCCTAGTTGCCCTGTTCGATTTGGGTGTGACAACGGTACTGATCAAACAAGTTGCCCAGCTTGACCCCAGCAAGGCGGCGCGTAAAATCGACGACACCGTCAAACTGGGCAGTCGCTGGCTGGCTATTTTTGGCGTAAGTAATGCCATCATTTTGGGCATCTTTGCTTTTCTCCCCTTTCTGACCGCACACTTAAGCCCCGACGAGACCTTTCTGTTTCGTGCCATGCTTGCTTTTTACGCGCTGGCGCAGCTGGTCATCTGGCCGGCAAAAATCGGTAACATCATACTTGCGGGCAAGCAACGCTACGACATCATTGCCCTGACTAACGCAGCAGTTGCTATTGTTAATGCCGCAGCGATTGTCAGCGTGCTGCTGCTGGGTCGCGGTCCTTTGGTACTGACAGCATGTTTTGTGGCTGTTAGCACAACGGCAAGTGTTGCCCTTGCCGTTTATGCCTTGCGTATGCAGAGAGCGTCCATTACTGCGGCCGATGCGCTACCTGCTGATTCTGTGGTGGAGTCCTGGTCAGACTCTCCCTCTTGGTTTGCACAAGCAAGCCGCCAATTGCTGCGCATCGCTTTTCCTATTTTTGTGATACAGGTCGCCGTTTTTACCGTGCAGCAGCAGACAGACCGGGTGATTTTGGGCATACTAATCGGGGCAACCGCCATCGCTCTGTACGAGGTCGCGGCAAAGCTAGGAACACTGTTGTTCCAGGTTATAGGCTTGGCGATTTCGGCGACTCCTTCTTTTGTGGCGCACAAAGAAACGGTGACAAGCCGCGAGGGAATGAACGACTTTTTCCTAACAGGGTCGCGCTATTTGTCCCTGCTGCTGATTCCGACCTTTGCGGTGGTGTTGGTGTTTGCGCCGACGATTATTCAGGTCTGGATGGGCTCTGAATTTGCGGTGAGCAAGGTGGCAGCGCAGTTTTTGATTGCCAGTGCCTTGCCTTTTCCGCTGCTGATTTTGATTGATTCGATTCTGGTAGCACGCGACCAGTACAAGGTCTGGCTGCCCTATGCCCTGCTAGTGGCAGCGATTAATCTGGTCTGTACCGTTGTGTTGGTGCTGCAGTGGGGCTTTGTTGGTGTTGCCATAGGAACCTTTATCGCATCGCTGAGCGATGTTGGCTGCAAGCTGTGGGTGCTGCGCACACAGATTGGCTGCAGCGTGCGCCGCTGGACACGGCGTGTACTGCTACCCAGCATAGCGGGCGCGGGCATCGCTGCGATACTTGCCCTGCTGGCAGTGAATGCCCTTGCTATTAGCAATGTCGCACAACTTCTGGCAGCCTTTGCGTGCACAGTTGCCGGTGGCTATGCGATAATTTTCTTCAGCATACTAGCCAAAGACGAGCAGTCAAGCTGCCTAAAACTTGCAAGGAGTAGCATCAGACCATGGCAAAACAAGCGAAATTCCTAGGACCTGGCAAGCGGAAGCCCCGTATTGGCATATATCTGTCCTGTAACAAAGATGCGCAGGAGGACTACCAGCGTTCGCTGCAAATTGTGCAGGCTCTGCAGTTGCAAACAGACAACTACGACCTGTACCTGTACAGTCCCCACAAGGTCTGGCAACAGTACTGCCGCCAAAGTCCCCTTCACTATCGTCCCTTTCCCACCAGTGGTGCCTCGAATATCATTGGTCGACGCATTTATGGCAAAGACCTCGCAAACCCACCCGAATGGATGGGACAGATGCTTTCGCGCAAAGCACAGGACGAAAACCTGATTGTCTTGCTGTTTCCTGCCGCTAGCAGCATGACCGACCACATCACTGTTCCTACTATCGGCGAAAAACAGCTACTGGACATCCTTCCTGCTGGTGAAAAACCTGGCTCGGCGGCCCTTTCAAAGCAGCTAATGACTGCAATAAAGTCAGCTATCGCCCAACAAAGTGACAGCCCCCAACAAAGTGACGGTGATTAGCTGGATGAGTACGTCCTTGTCTGCTAGGTTCTCTGTACAGCATCTGGCATGGTACTGTTTTTGCCTAATTTTCCCAGCAAGTGCCCTCATTAATGGAATCATTCCCCTGCGCGGAGCAAACGGCTTGTATGCTTTTGGGGGGATGCTCTCGATACGGGCAGCGGCCTTTTTGCTCCCCCTGGCTTGTGCGGGCATTTTGTGGGCATATGCCACGCTGCGCGGACAGCTGCAACTGCGCCCTAACCCGCTGCATTGGGTCTTGCTGGCTTTGGCGGGACTGATAGTAGTCGCAACACTGTGCGCGCAGGACCAGACCGTCGCGCTGTTTGGCTCGCGGACAAACGGACAGGGTGCGCTACTGTGGATCAGTTACCTGCTGTGTGCCTTTCTGGCATCACAGCTGATAGTGTCACGCGAACGTATGCGTCAGATACTGTGGGTGATTGTGGGTACAGCAACGGTGGTTGCTGCGCTGGCACTGGGTGAAGTTGCTGGCATTATCGACAATGGCTTGCCGCAATTTGACTGGATGCTAGACCGGGGCATTGCCACCATGTACACCTCTGATCACCTGGGCACTTTTTTGGTGGTGCCGACCATCATGGCTGCTGGACTTGCACTGACCACCAAAGGTCGAGAGTTGTACCTATCGGCAGCCTGTACTGCTGTTTTGTTGTACTCGCTGGTCTTTACTATGACCCGTGGTGCCTGGATTGCTGCCTTTGTGGGCTTGGTCGTTTTAAGCGTGCTGCTGCTACTTTCGCAGCGGCAGAACATTCGCAGCAACTGGCAGCGTATTGCCCTGCTGTGGACGGCTGTTGTGCTGGTCGTGCTCTCTTTTCTCACGCTGTTCAGTGGTAGCGAATTTACCCAACGTTTTGAACATGCCGTCAGCGATTTTCAGGTCGAGGGGCAAGCTTTGGCGGGGCGCGCTGCGCTGTGGACCATTAGCCTTGATGTCATAGGAACGTCGCCGCTGGTGGGTGTCGGTGCGGACAACATTATTTACGCAGCGGTGCAGTCGCCAGAGATGCAAGCCCTGGAACGCGAGGGCGGAGGAAGCGCCCTGGGCAGCCCTCACAACGTCTATCTGGAGTTCGCGCTGAACTTTGGTCTGGTATTCGCGCTGTTGATGCTGGCATTAGTGGTCGTGCTCTGCCTAAAAACGCTGCGGATTATCCTGCGCAACACTGGTCACGCTAAGCAGGGAGAGAACAAGGACACCATTATTTGGCTGGCTGCGCTGGTCGGATTAAGCACGGCTTTTATTGTGGCAATCACCAATGTTGCCATCATGGCAGTATTTTTCTGTCTGCTGGGATTTTTGCTGAAGGGATACGCGCAACAGCTGCCCTGCACGCCAACCAAAAAGGGACTGTATGCAACAATCGCGGCGCTGCTGATTGTGTTGCTGTCAACGGGACTTGCAGTTTACGGATCTTTGGAAGCCGTAAGTGCCCTGCGTGGAAACATGCATCTACGCAGTGACAGCGCGACCAGGCGGCACAGCTTGGCTGCTTTGCAGACGGCTCCCTGGCGAAAGGAGCCTTTGCTTGCCCTGTTTCAGTCATCTGTCGCCATGGCACAGCGCGGAGAACTGTCCCACGAGGACTTGTACGACACCCTGTATCTTGTTATCGAAAAGGACCCTCTTACTCCCGAACCTTACCTTGTGCTGGCGCAGATGATTTTCTTTTCCGAGAACGACCATGAACGAGCACGTGACTACGCTCAGCAAGCACTACGTCTGCGACCAACATCTGCCAATGCGCAGGAGTTTCTCGCAGAGGTCGAAGCAGCCATCGAAACAGCTGAACGGACAGATTCTGAATAGAAGCCGTAGAGCGAAAACTGGCGAATTGGGGTTCTATTTGCCACCAAAATCGTGTACACTATATCACTGTGAACATTCTGTGTGAACCTTGTTTCGCTTTTGTGTGTTTACTAAAAAAATAACTTCCTTATTTGAGGAGCTTACATGGGCGTTAAAAACAAGCAGCAGAGTGCTTGGGATGATCCGATTACCAAATGGCTCGGCATCTTTATAGCAATTGCAATTATAGGTTCGTTGCTGACTTTGATTTCCCTGTTCTTGATGGGTTTTCTCAGCTTCGACGGCGGTGTTACGCAGAACCGCTCACAGCGTAATTTGTTGGTGTCTGAATACCGAATCCACGATGCTAGTACCATTGATGACTGGCAAAATTACTTGCTTGCGCTGATTGCCGAAGGGCATCTAGACCGCGCAGAATCAGAGTTGCAGCGTGCAGAGGCACTGGAATTTGACGTCAGCAGAGGTCAACAGCTGCGTTTTGTCGAAGCAGCATTGCTGGATGCCCACGGTGACACAGAGGCTGCTGTCGACATCCTGCGTGAAGTAGTCGCTGATTCTATTGATGCCTATGAATACGAACTGGAATTTGGTTCGCACGAGATGAACTGGGCTATGGCGCGTGGCATACACGACAACGTGATGCACGGTCTGGCACACATCATTTTCTTTGAGCTAGAGCATGAGAACTACCAAAAGGCACTGACCTACATGGACACGCTCCTCGAACACTACCCTCACGAAGCTGGAATGATGATCGAGCGCGCAGAAGCCAAGGTCAAGCTGGGTGATACCGAGGGTGCCAAGGCAGACTTTCAGACCGCGCTGCGCTTTATGCCCCATGATGAACGTGCACTAGAGGGCTTAGCACAGCTAGAGGGGACTGACTGATGGCTGACGATACCCGTAAAAACACGAATGATTTAGAGGACGGAACGTTGAACGAAGATACAACTGTAAACATCCCGAATGACGTGGATGCGCCAAGTGATGAGCTGGCAGATGACCTGCAGGTAGTTGTAGACGAACAGAGCAACACGCAAAGACGCATGCGCAATACCCTTGCTGTTGTTGCGATTGTTCTGATCATCCTTCTTTTGCTGGGTTGTTTGCTACTCAATGCCCTTTTAGGCGAGAACGAACGGGCAGCAATCGACACTGGCGGTATTACCTGGATTCGCTCGATTTATGCCTACGGACCTAACCCCGATCAGCTAATTTCACCAGCATCGGCAAGTTTTCAGCCGGGAAGTTCTGACCTGTGGACCTCTGACCCTAGCAGCCACCGTATTATACGTTTTGACTGGTTTGGTAACACAAAAGAGGCTCTTTATCGCGACGTCGATGACAGCATTTTCAAATTCCCCGGCAGAGTTGCGATCGCAAGCAATGGTGACATCTGGGTGGTAAAAACCACCTACAGTCGTGTCTATGCCTATGACAGCAACCTGAACCTGCTGACCTCGATGCATGTGCCGCGACCGCACAGTATTGCGGTAAATGACAATCGCGTGATTGTTGGTGCAACAGGCGGTATTGTTGCCTTCGAGCGCGATGGAACGCTGATTGGCTGGATGGGCGAGCGCGGTCGCGAAGACGGTATGTTTGACACCATTAACGGTGTGTACCTAGAAGCAAACAATGATTTCTATGTTGTTGATACCTTTAACGCACGCCTCAGTAAATACAATGGGGAGTTTGACCGGGAATGGATTGTCGGACTAGGCACGCCCATCAGTGCCGGAAGTGACGAAGAAACACTTGGTCAGGCAGGCAGACAAACCGAGGAGTTCCCTGCTGGAATGCAGATGCCTATGGGTATCACCAAAGACGCAGCTGGCAGACTAATCGTGATTGATAACCTAGACTTTAGCATCGCTGCCTTTAACGCAAATGACGGTAGTTTCATCGACAAGTGGGGTGCCTTTGGGCAAGACCACGGTCAGTTGATGAATGCCTCTGATATCTCTTACGACCCTATTACTGATTCTTTTCTTATCGCAGATAACGGTAACGGCAGACTGCAAATCATCAGTTTACCTGGGTCAGGTGGCAGCGCAGTAGGTTCACAGGTAGGACGTCTACTGAATGGTCCTTTAGCTGCCTGTTTGATACCACTGCTGCTATTAATTTTGTTCGCAATCCTGATGACAATCTGGAATTTCTTGAAGAAGAGACGTGAAAAAGCACTGCTTGAGGACGAAAAGGCTACCATGCTTGAAGAAGCAGAGGATATTCTTTTGGAAGACAAGCAGACAGACCAGCAAGTACAAGAAGTACACGAATGAGAAGAGTACCTAAGTAGAGAAGCGCAATACGAAGTTGACCGAAGTAGCAAAAAGAACGTATCGTCCGAGTGACGGAACCTTTCTTAAGGTAGCCGTATGGAGTACCAGCATTATCTGTGCTCTGGCACTACTTCCTGCTGCACTAGCTACTGTTTGGGTACCTGGCTGTTATGTTTGCCACAGTGATGAAGATTTTCACAGTGAAACTGAAGTACGTGCACACAGTGACGTAAGCTGTATTGACTGTCACGGTGGAACGTCTGTAACAGCACAATGGCAGTTTCGTCAAAAAGTAATGTACCAGATGGCACTTCCCTTTGGTAATCTTTCAGGAAATCCTCAGACTGTTGCTAATGCTAACTGTCTTTCTTGTCACACAGCTGTCTTTGAAGAGACTATCTTTAACAACGGTCTTTTCATGAATCACCGTGATGGTGCAACCGAGCAAAGATGTGCTGACTGTCATTCTACGGTAGCACATGGTATTCAAAGTCGTTTCCCCAGAACATACGACATGAATGATTGCTTGTTATGTCATATGCAACATTCAAAACTTATGGGTGAGACTAATGATTGTTCTCTCTGTCATGAGGGAAATCATCAGTCTGTAGGTGTAACACAGGTAAGAATGACACACGGAAGTGAGTGGCGCATAACACATGCTATGGGTAATCTTGAAACATGCTGGGCATGTCATCCTCAAGACTACTGTGTACGCTGTCATGGCATAGGCTATCCTCACAATTCTGGCTATCTAAATCTGCACGGTGCTGATGCAACAGATCCAGGTCAAGACTGCAGCAGTTGCCACAGAAACACCCAGTGGTGTCATGACTGCCACGGGGGACATGAGATGCCCCATCCTAATAACTTCTTAAGAGATCACGCAAGTATTGCAACACACGTTATTAACGATGAGAGTTGTCTTATCTGTCACATCAGAAGTGACTGTGCTGACTGTCATGCTGCTCACGCCCATCCAGGAGGCTCTTTTACTCCTGCTAGTAGATACCCTTATAGGTGATGTAGTATGAATGACTTACTCAGCCTTGGGGGACTTATAGATTGGGACAGTCGTACCTTTAGTTTAGATGGTGCGCAGCTTACTAATATCGGAGAGCTTCCTTAACGTATCATTTCTTTGATTTCAGATCCAGGAAGTGACCCTTTGGCAGCTATGTTAGCCTTTGCCCTTCTTGCAGTACTTTTAGTACTTGTTGCGATTACTTTAGTGATGGTAATTAACCGTCCTAAAGATACTATTCGTGTTGTTGAAGCAAGCGAAACAAAGAGTAAAGAAAAGCCAGAAGTGCTGTTAGAGCGACGTGTTGGCGAGAATAAAGACCCTCTGCGTACCTATATGACAGCAGCTTCTTTTGCTATCATTTTAGCTCTGATGTGGCTGAGTACCGGAGCTGTTACCCGAGTAAACTTGGTATGTACCAGCTGTCATGGTAGTGACCTGCATGTAGAACAACTTGCTTATACTCCTCACCGTGACATTAGCTGTGTTAGCTGTCATGAAACAGGAGGATTTATAGGAAGTGTTACTACTGCTATGCCAGCACGCGTAGCACATATTGTTGTCGGTACTTTTGTTGATGAGAACGTACCAGGATACAGAAGTTTTTCGGAATCCTCTTGTTACAGCTGTCACGCAGGAAGACTTTCTGGCGTGCGTCTGAGCAGTAATGGTCTTATGCGTATCTCGCATCTTGGTATTATTGAAGCACGTTTTCCTTGTGCACAGTGTCATGTACTTGATAGTGATAAAGGTACTATGACTATTGCTCGTGGTGCAATGCAGCGCTGTGTTACCTGTCATGACGCTACAGCTAATGTTCCTTTAGTTTGTTCTACCTGTCACAGAAACAACAGTCAGTATGTATCTGCCCGACAACTTGATCCTGATGCTGATTTTTCACGTCAGTTAGTTCCTCACTCAGTGTTTAGAAACCAAGAGTTTTGTTATCGCTGTCATGAGACTGCAGGCTGTGACGCCTGTCATGGAGGCATTCGTATGCCCCATCCTACTCAATATGTTTATTCTACTCATGTAACAGATACATGGGATTACGGTATTGCAGCTTGTGATACCTGCCATACGCGAAAATTCTGTGACAACTGTCATGGATTTGAGATGCGACTGACCCCAACAGAAAACCCCATGGGGTCGCGAGGGCGACCATGATATGATGATTGCCCCAATATATACGGTTACAAAAGCAGAAATCGGCACTACGCTGACACCCTGCTTATGTAAGAAACGCTTCTCGGGAAAGGAGGTGCAACATGAAAGAGAAAAAAGCAAGAGAAA
The DNA here is from genome assembly GCA_009779395.1 of Coriobacteriia bacterium. Lineage (GTDB taxonomy): Bacteria > Actinomycetota > Coriobacteriia > WRKU01 > WQUG01 > WQVN01. The sequence continues at coordinate 980 of WREJ01000016.1, read as the reverse complement.
TTAATTTTAAAGGAGAAAAAAGTATGAAGAAACTACTTATTCTTACCACTCTCGTGATGGTGCTTGTCCTATCAGTAACCGCCATCGCAGGAGCACGGTATGATGGATTCTATGCGGGAGGCCCGAACTCAGCTGATGCCTATCTGGCATGGGCAGATGCTCAGGCTTCTTGGCAACGTAACGGTGCAGAGGGTGTCCAGAACACCGCACACGGTGACTACCGTACCACGACAGCCAAATGTTTTGTCTGTCACAGTGCTCACCGCGCGTATGCACCAGCTGCAAGCACAAGCCTTGCAGACGCGGTCAACATGAACCGTGGTCTTACTGACTGGGGTGCCGGCAACGCCTGTATCACCTGTCATGCAACCGCAGGTTCGACTGGCGCAACCAAGTTGGTTGAGTGGGGAACCATGTATGGTAACGCTATCAACAATGGTCCACACGAGTCATTTGGCTGTACAGGTCAATGTCACGCTGCTGGTATTCATGGCTGGTCAACTTCTGAGTTCCACGGCATGAATGTTTACCTGCTGGGTGGCGACTCTGACGCTGAGATTCGTGCAGACTTTGCCGCTGGTAATGCAAACTCCGTTATGCGTCGTACTAACCTGACAGGTACTCCTGGCAGACCAAACGTCGCAACAGGTGCTGGCACTTACCAAAGCAGCAACATTCTGTATTATCCTGGTGGATTGTTCCCTGCTGGTCAAACAACAGAAGCAATCGCAGCTGATGGTACAACTGGTTACACTGCTCCCGCAGCACGCGGTGGCGGACCGACCTTTGGACCAGCTTGGTTCCAATTTGGTCCTGATACTCCTCCCTCATGCGGTAGACCACCAGCGTCTATGGCAAAGGGTGCTTATCAGTCCGAGACCGTTTTTGCAGCAGCAAAAGCAACAGCTACCGGCTACACCTGTGGTCGTTCTGGCTGTCACACCAGTGGTACCTTTGCTGTTAACACTTGGGGATTCAGC
>WREJ01000015.1 GCA_009779395.1 Coriobacteriia bacterium | reverse complement strand
GGAACTGTTTTTGGCACCAGTGCAAATGGTGACTACTTGCTGTTTAGTCACGCTGCAACACAAACGATAAGCCTACGCCATGGCCAGACCCTTGTCTTTGCAGGAACACACGTAGGAACACGCTACAGCGTTACTGAACACGCGGTAGCCAGCTACACACCCTCTGTTGCAGTTTTGACAAACGGTCAGGCAGTCTTTGTAGCACCAGCAGATGCAGCAAATACTGCACTTACCGTACCTGTGCAAATACTGGGTGAAAATGCAAACAGAGCAGCATTTACCAATGAACTCTCAGTACCCATCGAAACAGGACTTGATGTGGGTAAGTTTGGTTCAGTCTTGCTGCTGATGGCGATTGTTGGCTTGCTTGTGATGGTAAGTGCTACCAGACGCGGACGCAGAGATGCGCGATTGCAGGTTTTGACGCAGTAGCACACACCTTGTGCAGAGACCCCAGATCGAGTCTGGGGTGACGGGGTGGAAGTTTGAACGCACAAGAGGGGCGCGCTCCTGCCAAGCAGGAGCGCGCCCCTCTTCAATTGGCAAGGTGTTTGGGATACTGGACGTGCTCCTCCGCTAAAAATTGTCAATTTCGCTTGACATCCCATTGTGTTAAGTACATAATACAATCATACAAGTATTTGTCTTATTGCTGAAGGACCTCTAATGTTACACTTGAACCAGTCGATTTGAAAGGGTCACATATCACCATGGCAACTACGGTAACTTCGGGAAGACGCTCGCTAAAGAAATCTGCTCCGTCCAAAAAGCGGAGTGTGAAAAAGCGCATCATCTGGTCGATGATTATCCTTACGGTGATAACTGGTGTGGTCGCTGCATTTTTTATCATCCAAGGTAGAGGAGCCACCATCACCACAGCAACGGTCGAAACAGGTGATGTTGCCATTACCGTCTTTGCGACAGGTGCGCTGACCTCGGGGGAAAGCCGCGATGTCTATCCTGAAACGCAAGGCCTTATCAAAGCAGTACTGGTCGCAGACGGCGACGTGGTCAAAAAAGACGACATTTTAGCGACCCTTGATGACAGTGCCACCCAGGCACAACTTTCACAAGCACGGGCTGCCCTGGCACAGGCACAGGGTGGCCTTGCACAGGCGCAGTCTGCCCAGAGTTCTGCGGGTGCGGGCACAGCGGCAGCACAGGCAGCACTTACAGCAGCGCAGGCGGGGCTCGAAAGTGCGCGAAATCTGGACAGCCTCTCTCAACAGGCTTTAACTAATGCAAAAAACATTGTCTCGCTTATGCAGTCCTCGGGTGCAGCACTGACTGACCCCGCTGGATTTGCCCAGGCGCAGGCTGCCGTTACTCAGGCAGAAATTGCTGTTGCTCAGGCGACCGCTGGCGTGGCACAAGCAAATGCTGGCGTGGCACAGGCGCGTGCGGCACTTAGCCAGGCGCAGTCGGCGAACCCCGCTGCTGCCGTGGCTGCGGCGCGTGCTGCTGTTGATGCTGCACGTGGCGGGGTCGAACTGGCAGAGACAGCAGTCGAAGCAACGGTGATTCGCGCACCCATTGGTGGCATGGTGCTAATCGCACCGACTCCTACGGCACAAGCTGTCATGGGAACAGGCGTGACACCCACCGGCGGCATGCAGCTAGCGCAGGGTTCAGTGGTCGCGCCAGGCTCGCCCCTCTTTACTATTGTCAACGAGGATGCGCTAAGTTTTACTGCTGAAATCGACGAGGTCGACATTCGCAAAATTGAACTAGAGCAGAGTGCGTCCATAACACTGTCAGCATTTTCTGGGCAGGATTTCCCCGCGACTGTTACGCGTATCAGCAACACGGCAAAGCCAACCATTACAGGTGGCACGGTCTTTGATATCGAACTGACCTTTGACGGTCTGGTCCCTGAAGCACGCATTGGCATGAAGGGAGACACGACCATTGCAGTCGAGACGCAGCATAACACGCTGACAATTCCCGTCGATGCCTGGTTTAGAGAAGCAGGAGTCGACTTTGTCTGGCTGGTCAGCACGGACAATACCCTGATAAAAACGCCGGTAACGGTTGGTGCAAGCACTGAATTTGTCGTCGAGGTTCTTGATGGGGTAAGTGCAGGTGATACGGTTGCGCTTGCCACTGCTGCGACACCTTTCACCGAAGGCTTGCGCGTAACACCAAACCCTTAGTAATGGCAGGCGGCAGCAATGGACAGTACTCGGACACAAGACGCGGCACTGCACGACATGTTTTCGCGTGGCGCGGTCGGCGAAGTTGTCCTCGAGACGCGCAAGGTCAGCAAAGTCTACCAGATTAGCGAGGACGTCGAGGTTCGTGCCTTGCGTGATGTGTCGCTGCAAATACGTCGCGGCGAGATGATTGCCATCATTGGTCAGTCGGGCAGTGGCAAATCGACCTTGATGCACACCATTGGACTGCTCGACAATCCCAGCAGCGGCGAGGTTTTGGTTGGCGACATCGAGGTCACCGACATGACTCCCAATGAACTGGCGCGCATTCGCAACCGCGAGATTGGCTTTGTCTTTCAGGCATTTAACCTGCTGGCACGCACCACAGCCCTCGATAATGTGGCATTGCCGCTGGTGTATGCAGGGGTCGGAGCAGCCCAGCGCGACCAGCGTGCCCAGGCAGCACTGCAGCGCGTCGGCTTGGGGGATCGTCTGGACCATGCTCCCAATCAATTATCCGGTGGGCAGCAACAGCGTGTGGCAATTGCGCGTGCCCTTGTGACAGAACCCAATATCATCCTAGGTGACGAGCCAACGGGTAACCTGGACAAGCGCAGCGGCATCGAACTGATGATTTTCTTTCAGCAGCTGCACGCACAGGGCATTACCGTGGTCTTGGTCACCCATGATTTGAAGGTTGCCCAGCACGCGCAACGTATTGTCGAAATTTCTGACGGTCGCATTGTTGGCGACAGGGTAATCCCTGCAAGCGAGCGTATTGACGCAGAACAAGAACTAGCAGAATACCTGCAGGAACTAAACAGCGAAACAGCGGCAGGCAACTCATGAACTTTCTTGAGTCTTTTCGCATAGCACTAAAAGCACTTGCTGCCAACAAGGGGCGCACCTTTTTGACCATGCTAGGTGTTATCATTGGCGTGATGAGTGTCATCCTATTAGTCTCGATTGGCACGGGCGTCAGCGACGAAATCACCGGTCAGCTCGAAGGATTTGGCACTAACCTTATCTACGTTGTTCCCGGCAACTACGAAGAAATGCTTACAGGTGGCGGAGTAATGGCCATGCCCGCCAGACAGTTTAACAACGACGACGTCGAAGCAGTTGTTGCGCGCGTCAGTGATTTGGGTCTGGTGTCGCCCATGGTCGAGGGGTCGGGGCGCTTTTCAATGGGTGCGAATTCCATGTTTGGGCAGGTCACCGGCGTTGACGGAAACATCGACGGTGTCTTTGACATCAGTCTGCAGGACGGTCGTGCCTTTAACAACTCAGATGTGCTGGCAGCATCACGCGTAGCGGTGATTGGTGCCGAGATTGAACGACAACTGTTTGCAACCCGCGAGGCTGTCGGCGAAGAAATCATGGTAAACGACCAGCGCTTTCGTGTTGTTGGCATCCTCGAAGAACAGGGTGGGGGTGCTATGGCGGGCTCGCTTGATACGGCAGTGTTTATGCCCTTTACCGCAGCACAACGCCTTTTTGGTACGCAAGACATTCACATGATGGCTGTCAAAGCACATAACGCAGACGATATTGGACAGACTCAGTCACGCATTCGCCAAGCCCTGCAACCACGCATAGGTAGCGACGGGTTTTCGGTCTTTACCCAAGACCAAATGCTGAATGTCATGGGTGTCATGATGGGTGTTTTGACGACAATGCTTGCTGGTCTTGCTAGTATATCGCTCTTGGTTGGTGGCATTGGCATCATGAACATCATGCTGGTTAGCGTCAGCGAACGCACCCGCGAGATTGGCATCAGAAAAGCGATTGGCGCACGTACCTACGACATCATGTCGCAGTTTGTTATAGAGTCTGTCCTGCTCTCGGTGTTGGGTGGTATTTTGGGCATTGTCTGTGGCGCTTTGGGATCATGGCTAATAGCAGCTACAACAACCATTCCCAGTTCTGTGTCGTCCTGGTCAGTGGCTCTTGCCTTTTTCTTTAGTCTGGCAGTAGGCGTCTTTTTTGGAGTATATCCAGCCTGGAAAGCTTCAAATCTTGACCCTATCGATGCCCTGCGCTACGAATAGCTAGAAGGTCAATGGATTTCTGGCTTCGCCGTTTACGCGAACTTCCCAGTGCAGGTGAGGTCCAGTGCTAAAGCCGGTGCTTCCTACGGCTCCGATACGTTGTCCGGCGCGGACGTGTTGCCCGACCGACACAAAGATGCCGCCTGCTTGCAGGTGTGCGTACAGGGTGATGACGCCGTTGCCGTGGTCGATAATAATGGTGTTGCCATAGCCGCCGCGCCATCCCGCAGACACAACTTGTCCTGCTCCGGCGGCAACAACGGTGGCACCGTTGATTCCTGGTCCTGCAATGTCAACACCCGTGTGCAATTCACGATTACCCGATATAGGATTGGTGCGCCAGCCAAAGGGTGAGGATACGCGGGTAAATCCCGGTACTGGCCAGGTCATCGACCCAGCAAAAACGCCACTGCCACTGCCAGCAAACTCACGAGACAGGGCATTTGCCATGTTCTCTGCTTCTTGCGCAAGGGCGCGCAGGCGTGCAGCGTTTGCTTCTGTGTTGGCTAACATGCCGCTTCGTTGTCGCTGCAAGGCAAGGGCATTGTCTGCCGCTGCTTGGCTTTGCCTATGCAGGTCGCGCAACTCTGCCTCGGCACTTGCTGCTTCTACCTGTTTTGCTTCTGCCAAAGAGAGCACCTCGTCAAGCTGTGCCTTTTCGCTTTCAAGCTGTCTGGTCAGACGTATCAAGTCAGCAGAGATTTGGCTGTTGTGCTGCAGAATAGTTCTGATGCTTTCAGCGCGCGTGATTAAGTCCCCCAGGTTCTCTGCGCTAAACAGCATGGTCAATAAAGCATTGGATTCGCCACGATAGGTACTGACGGCACGCCGATTAAGTAACTCACGTTGATGGTCAAGCTCTACCTGGGTGGTCTCAATACGAGAAGTCAGCGTGTTGACCTCTGCCTGCAAGTCGTTGACCTCGCGGGTCAGGATTGCCGTGCGATTGGTTGCATCGCGCACCAAAGGAGCAAGACGTGCGGTCTCTTGCGCGTGGCGTTCTGCCGCTGCATCGAGGTCACGGATTTCACGCCGCAAAGCCTCTGCTTGCCGGTCGGCGGCGGCTGCACCCTCACGGGCAGACTGCGCCTGATTACGATGATCCTGTGCCGTACCCGGCGGATTTGCATAGGCAGGAAGCGCCGACAGTGCCGCAGCAGAACTGCACAGCAGCAGAGCACAGACCAGCATTCGCGCAAGCAGTGCCACAGGCCAGCCGTGACGCTTACGGATTGTACGGTCAACGCTTACCTTCGCAAACGGTGAATCGGGCATTCCAGCATGATTGTTTAAGATATACTTCATAGACAGTAAATTATAGCGAAGCAGCGTCCACTTGTGCAGCAAAAGGGGATTCATGGTTGCATTTTCGTAATGTTTCTGCAAAGGAATCAAGAAATGTTCACACAAACTACGGATGTGCGCTCGCGCACACCACAGGGCAACAAAATACTTGCAAAACGCCAGCTTGCCGAGGGCATCATCGAGATGACCGTCTTTGAGCCACGTATTGCTGCCAAATGTCAGGCGGGTCAGTTCTTTATGCTGCGCGCCTGCCCCCGCGGCGAACGCGTCCCCTTTACCTTTAGCGACTGGTCACGCGACGAGGGTTGGTTTCGCTTTATCTTTATGGTGGTCGGCAAAACAACAGCACTTTTGTCTCAATTGCAAGTAGGAGAGCGCCTCCAGGACTTGGCAGGTCCCCTCGGTCGCCCGACCTTGGGCGACCGACACACAGACAGCAGTCGCCCGACTTTAGGCGGCGACCGACACATAGACAGCAGTCGCCCGACTGCAACACCCTTTGGCAAAAACATTGTTGTTGTCGGCGGTGGTGTAGGAACTGCCGTTGCCTATCCCGTTGCGCGTGCTTTGTGTCAGGCAGAGTGCTCGGTGCGCGTTATTGTGGGTGCACGAACAGCCGACTTGCTGATTTTGCTGGATGAACTGCGCGCCCTGCCCCTGCAAGAACTGATTATTACCACTGACGACGGCAGTGCCGGTCGCACGGGTCTGGTCACCGCTCCCCTTGAAGAGTTGTGCTGTGCTGACGCTAGCAGCAAGGCAGCAGATGGGTGGCGCGCCGACCACGCGCTGATTGTTGGGCCGGCGATTATGATGAAATTTGCCGCTGCAACAGCACTACAGGCTGGTGTGCCGGCTACGGTCAGCCTGAACCCGCTGATGGTTGATGGCACGGGTATGTGCGGTGCCTGCCGGGTCAGCATTGACGGGCAGACAAAGTTTGCCTGCGTTGATGGTCCTGACTTCCCCGCGGCAGGTGTCGACTGGGAAGAACTGATGTCGCGCCAGCGTAGCTATCTGGACGACGAGCGACTGTCCTACAGCATGTGGCAGCAAGAACAGCAGCGTCTGCACGACAACTGCGACTGCTTTGATGTGCAGGACAAGGCCCAGGATAAGGTCCAGGACGGGGAGGAGGTAGTGCTCCATGACTGACAACAGCCACGCTGCTGACAGCAAAAAGCAGGCGCGCGAACTGCCGCGCACAGCGCTTGTGACACCGGCGGCACGACCCACACGTCCGGTGACCTCGCGTGAACCCCGTCATGCGATGGCAGCACAACCCGCAGAGACGCGCATCAACAACTTTGACGAGGTCAATCTGGGCTATACCTTTGAGCAGGCAATCGCCGAGGCGCAGCGCTGCCTGCAGTGCAAAAATGCCCCCTGCGAGGCAGGCTGCCCCGTCGAGGTGCGTATTCGGGACTTCATTGCCGCGATGATTGCTGGTGATCTTTCTCTGGCGGTGTCGCTGCTAAAAGAACGCAACGCGCTACCCGCCGTCTGTGGCAGAGTCTGTCCACAAGAAACGCAGTGCGAAGCAAAGTGTGTCCTTGCCAAGCGGGGTGAGCCCGTAGCGATTGGCAGGCTCGAGCGTTTTCTTGCCGACTGGGACCGTTTTCGTCCCCCTCATCAGCGCAACACGACTACTCCGCACCCCTGCAAAAATACGCGCGTTGCCGTTGTGGGTTCGGGGCCAGCAGGACTTGCCTGTGCCGGAGAACTCTCTTTGCGCGGCTACCATGTTGAAGTTTTTGAAGCCCTGCATGAACCGGGGGGCGTGCTTGCCTACGGCATCCCCGAATTTCGCCTGCCGAACTTTATCCTTGCAGATGAAATCGAGACGCTGCGTAAATCGCGCGTGACCTTTCATTTGAACGCGCCCATTGGTGCCATCGCCAGCTGCGAAGAACTGCTTGCAGAAGGCTTTGCTGCTGTGTTTATTGGTGTCGGCGCGGGGCTGCCACGCTTTATGAATGTGCCCGGCGAGAACCTAAACGGTGTGTACTCGGCAAATGAGTTTCTGACCCGCGTCAACCTGATGCGTGCCTACGAGTTCCCTAAATGGGATACGCCCATCATGCGTGGTCGCCAGGTGCTTGTTGTCGGCGGCGGAAACGTTGCCATGGACGCGGCGCGCACGGCACTGCGCCTGGGTGCCAGCCAGGTCATCTTGACTTACCGCAGAACGCAGGCAGAAATGCCCGCCCGCGATGAAGAAATCGAACACGCCATTCAAGAAGGTGTGCAGCTGGTCGAGCTGGCATCCCCGCTTGAAGTCATCGGCAAAGACGGCTGGGTCACCGGCATTGCGCTGCAAAAAATGCAGCTTGGTCATGCTGACGCAAGCGGCAGGCGTCGTCCTATTCCTCAGCAAGGGGAAGAGTACGTCCAAAACTGCGACACTGTCATCAGTGCAATTGGTACCCTTGCTCACCCGCATTTGCGCGAAGTCGCAGACGTTGCCGTCTGCCAGCAAGGCTATCTGATAATCGACGAAGACGGTCGTACCTCGAACCCGCGCATATTTGCCGGCGGCGACATAGTGACAGGAGCAGCGACGGTTATCGAGGCGATGGGGGCAGGAAAAGCAGCAGCTATAGCCATAGATAAGTATCACGTAATTTGTAGCTAAACCTTGTGCAGAGATTCCAGGTCGGAGCCTGGAGTACTTGCCAAAGATCTCAAGAAAATTCGAATGTTTTTTCAAAAATTTCCTTTCAGCTTCGGGCAAAGTCTGATATGCTACTTGCCAGTATCAATTTCACCTGCAAGGTGCATCTGATAGCACTCGTGACACGATTACTGCTGGTGAGGGACAAGACAGGCTATAAGAAATGCAGAAGGAACGCACTGTTTCAAGGCTGAAACCACCTATCGTAGCTGTTCTTGTTGGAAGTATTACCTGTATAGTTCTTTTGGGCGCCCTGGGCGTCTTTCTTTTTGACCTTTCGATTCCTGGCATTGGCCGTACTGATGCAATCACCCAAGATGAAGTTGACACAGAAATTGCCTATCTAAAAACGCACAGTCCCGAACTGTTTGCCGGAGAGTACGCAACACTTTCTGCCGCTGAGCTCGCCCAGCGCATGCGCCAAAATATTGCCGAGCGAAGATTGCTGGTTCAAGAGGCGCAGGCACGTGGCATCACAGACGTTGATGAGCAACTTGCCCTAAGCTTTGCTGCTATTAGGGCAGGTATTGGCACAGACGAAGAATATGAACTGTTCCTAAGTGAGCAAAACGTCACAGAACAAGCAATCAAAGACAGGCTTGCTGAAAACCTCATCATTAATGAACTTGCCAAAAGCCTTGTAAGTGAACAAGACATTGCTGCTGCACAAATACAAAGTCACTTTGAAGCCAACCAGTCTTTTTATCCCAGTGACTTTGGTGATGCAAAGCAGCAGGTTCTGGCAGATTTGTTGGGCAAAAAGCGAGCAGAGGCAATAGAGCTACTACTCGCACAGCTAAGATAGTGGACAGACAAATGGAATATAGCCAAGTGCACAGTACTCGTGCACTTCCTCTGCGCATTACAGCGTTTTTCCTCGTCTTTGCTCTTTCATTTACCATTTTTCCCACGGCAGTCTTTGCCAGCGATACAGAAATTGATCCTGACACACGATTTGCGCTAACAAGTCCTGCAAGCAGTCCTTCGCTTGCAGAGATTTCTGAAGAGGGTACTTTTGCAGCCCCCTATGAGAGTCTTCTTCCTGCAGATTTTTCGCAGGAGTTTGGTCCAGTACGTGATGAAAATGCTGTTCCTGTGCGCGAACTTTTAAGCGAGCGCAGCCAGACAGCTAAGATCTATCAGTTAAGTGACGGCTATTTCGAGACCATCGTGGGAGCCAGACCAGTACACTTCAAAGATGAGCGTGGTCGCTACATTGACCTGGCAACAAACCTCATACCCTCTGCTGAAACCAGTATGACTTTTGGCGGGTATAGCACCCTTTCAACAAGTGAAAATGTTGCTGTTGCTTCTTTTGGGGATAGTGGCAAGCTCAGTCTTTCGGCAGGTAGTTGGCGCCTGTCTCTAGGATATGCGAACACATCCCCTACACTTCCCCTTATTATGGGCGACATTGCTTACTTTGCTGACATAGCTCCAGGAAAAGACATCGAGTATCAGGCACTGTGGTGGGGAATAAAAGAAACTTTGATACTGACTGCTCCTACTACAGAACATACCTTTGATTTTCGCCTTACCTTTGAAGGGCTTAAGCTGACTCAAGATGTGCAGACACAAGACTTTCACCTTGTGTGCCTACAAAGTGACGAGATTGTACTAGACATTGGTCAACTTATCGTACACGACAGTAACTTTGATGAAAAACTTGGTGAGTTTGCAGCCTGTGACAATGCACAGTGGGAACTTGTTGAGAGTGGCGAGAACTTTGCTACTTTGCGTGCTGCAGTAGACGCAGACTGGATAAGGGACGCACAAAGAGTCTGGCCAGTGCGCATTGACCCGCCTATAATCCTCAAGACTCAATCATTTAACGACCCAGCAGCCTTTGATAATTGGACGACCTCTCGCTATCCCACTAACTCGTATTCCAATACAGCAGAGATGCGCGTTGGTTACTTTGATGCAACTACCGGACATAACCGCGGACATTTGCGCTTTGCTATCCCTAACTTGGCAGGATCGCGCATTGATAGTGCTATTGTGCGTGTCCATCAATACCACCAGTACTATGTTAATGGCTCTGCAATAACCTACATTGCTGATGCTACACGTGCACCTGCAGCAAATGATACCTGGAACAATATGCCAGGTGCTGCTGCCTGGAATATCGCAAACTTTACCACAACAACGCGCGTACAAGAAGTACCTTTTGATGTAGCACCACGCCTGCGCACACGTATTGCTGCCGGTCAGACAATACCAGGCTTTATCCTCTATCAAAGTGAAAATGGCTCTCAAAATACCACACACTGGAGACGGTATCGCTCAGTCAGGCATGGCTCATCTCAGCCAACTATGCGCATTGTCTTTTACCCTGACATCAAAAATGTGACGGGTCTTAGTTATACGACAGAGCCTTCAAGTGAGTGGTTTAGAGAAGTTGACATAGATGGTAATCTCAACTTAAACGACAGAGCAGAACAAGGTCGCGGCATAATAAACTTAAGCTGGAATGCAGATGCTCACGCCAGAGGTTATCTCATCTATGCTTTTGATGGCAACGAATACCAAGTGGTCGGAAAAACAGTCGGCAGAACTTCTACTAGCTGGTCAAGTGCAGGAAGTGGTGCCTATCCCTCAGACAGTGAAATAGCAGGATACACACAAGACACTGGCGTAAACACCCTCATTGGTGCAAATACTCCTTCTGATGAATCAAAACTTTCACGAACAGCCCTTGTCTATCCACCAGGGGCTGGGATAAGTCCTGTAGGTGCAGGTGTTGTTGCTTTTGATGGTACTGACATGTATGTCAAAAAGTGGGGAGTAAGTCCAGGTCCTGACCAGTGGCTGCAGTTTAAAAAGACAGGCATGACAGACACACTTCCTACCTACAGCAGCGGCAGACGTATTGCTACAACTCTTCCGGGCTCTAATGCACGCTCAGCCTTTGTACTTGATGGCATCTTATATTGCGGTCAAACAACACGTGTCAGTGCAGGAACTGCTGACATTTCTGGCTTTGTCTTAAGTTCTATTATGGATAGAGCAGTGCCAGTAACTCTCACCCTTTCAAGGCCGCCTTTGGGCCGTCACACTGCTCAAGATGTGAGCGGACCGAGCAGCGATATACTGCTTGCTTCGTGTGGCAACTACATCTATTCAGCAGGAAGAGCATCAACTAGCCAAAACATTATTGTACGTACCTATGACAGTAGCGGTACTTTCGTAAGTGATAGAACAGTCGCACTGACCTCTCAGTCCGCCTATACAAACCTCAACGGCTTTGCAACTGACGGGATAAACTTCTACTTTTACGAGTGGGGTGGCGAGCGTAGAGTAACTAAGGTCAGTGTTGCAACAGGACAGATTTCAAATCAGTGGCATGTTGATACGCAGCCAGCTGACAGAACAGTTTCTCTTGCTTTTGACAAAGTTCACCACCGCTTTGTGTCAGGACAACTTGACCAGGCAGGTATAGTCTCGTACCGAGGTCCCGGTCTTGATTTTCGCGATGACCCACGTCCGCTTTACCAAAAAACAAAGGGAAGAGCACACGACAATGATACTTTCCATCGCTTTCGGGTTGCTCCCTATTCAGATTTTGAAACGCCACACATAACACAAGTTAGCGCACAAGTTAATCCTACTTTAGAAAACCGCACGGTACGAGTAAGTGATGCAGCACAAAGAAGTTATGAGCCCCTTGCAGAAATTGCAGGAGAAGTAGTTGAAGGTGCTTTGGCAGAGCCTGCTACACGCCTACTTGCCACAGACCTTATCATAGATAGTCCCGGGCCTGTCGCAGCTCTTGTTCGTACGCACTTAAGTGATGGCAGTTTTGAAAGTAATTTCTTACCCGAAGGCTGGATGTTTGGCTTTGAAGAAAACATAGAGCTTAGCAGTGAAGCTGCCCTTTACCTAAGTCCTGAAGGTAAATACTACAGCTTCAAGCGCACAGCAGACGATATCTTTTTTACTCCTAATGGCATGCAAGCAACACTTGTGTACTTTCCCGGAGAAGAAAGCGAAGAGTATGTACACGACGATGCAGGATGCCGCCTGATAACAATAAATGAGCCAGGACTTTTTGAACTGAGATACTATGACGGACGTACTAAGGTCTTTGATCAGGCAACAGGCACTTTACTTTACGAGGAAGACCGCCAGGGCAGGCGTACCAGCTATGACATAAGTGGTGGCATTGTCATTATTACCGCACACAATGAACGAAGCATTGTTCTTCAAGCGCGTGACCTTTACAAAAATGAAATTGACGCCCAGTACATAACACAAGCTGGACAGCGCAAAGTAACGTATAGCAAAGCAACAGACAGCCTTTCGGTACATGCTTACCCCAATACATCAGCCGCTATAACACGTCACTACAGCATGGACGGATCCCTTCTGGTCTCTGTAAGCACTGAAGGTGATACGGTAAGCATTGACTACGACACTTCATCACTGAGTGTCGAGCACACAGCAAATGATGTGCCTCCCAGGCGGCATACCTTGACTTTTGAGTCTACTGCTGACCCTACCGTTAGGCGTACCATCCTTGAGCGAGGCTCACAGAGTGCTGAAAGAGGTTTTGAAGCAGGATACGAACGCTTTGAGTATCTGACTAACCTTGCCAAACAAACGGTCTGGGCAAGTATTTCTGACAAAGCACAAGAGGGAGTACATCTTCGCTACAATGCCGAAAATCAGATGATTGGCACGCAAGCACCTACTGTAGCAAGCTTTGACAGCAACAATAAAGTTTCTTATGGCAGAAAAGAGACAACAACACAAATCATAGAAGAGCTTTTTACCTATGACAGATGGGGCAACTTAATCAATCACAGCAATAGATATGGTGGACACGAAGAGTATTTCTACAACAAAGATAATGAGCTTATCAAGACCATCGATGCTGGCAGAGGAGTTAGCTGGTTTTCTTATGATACAAAAGGACGTCTGAGTGTCGAAGAGCGCCTGGTAGGAACATCAGGTAAGCGCGCAAGAACTGAATACAGCTATAACGCAGACAGCAATCTCATACAGACTAGGCGTGCTATTCGCCAAATTGAAGACGAGTTTGAGTGGGAGACCATCCAGTATACAGACCACGCACCTAATGGCATGCCGCAAAAAACTGTTCACAAAGGCGTGCAGCTTTCTGCTCATACAGCACCGCAAGACATCATAACTTTTGATGAGTTTGATGATTTTGGCAATCACATAGAACAAATTATGCCGCTTGGTACTACTACTCAAATGGACTATGACATTGCTGGTCGCATGACTGCACAAACAACAGCAGATGGTGTTACACAACACATCGTCTATGACAGTGCCGCGCGTGTAAGTGAAAGCTACAAAACAAGCACGAATCTTTCAGGCAAGCACGATTGGATAGAAGAGGACTATGACCTAAGTGGCAACAACAAAGCGACACGCTTTTTAGCACCCTGCGGAGAAGAAATCTCTCGCATTGATCGCAGATTTGACACACTGGGACGCGAAATTGCTTTTGACGACAGTGATATCAAGGGTGAAGAGACAGTTAAATATGACGAAGTTGGAAATGTAACTGAGGTCTCTGAAGAGGGTGCTGCAGATATAGTATTTGACCTTACCGAATATGACAG
>WREJ01000014.1 GCA_009779395.1 Coriobacteriia bacterium | reverse complement strand
CGTGAAAAGCTTGCGAGAGCGTCAAGTGCGAGCCACCTTTTCTGCTCCTGACACAAAAATCGCACGTGTTCGTGAAAGCCTAATCGGTTCTTACCGAAACCAGTTGCAAGATTTGTCTGTTCGCAAAAATGCAAGGCTTTGCTTTGAGTATGAAGTGAGTAGCTTTGAATCTAAGGGTGCTCGCATTTCGAAGGTGTACGATTCGATAAAGCGAGGTGATATTAGAAAGAGAGATAATAATCTAGAAAATAAAATGGCATGGGGTGATAGAGGGGCAGACAATTGGGGATTAGAAATTACCGCTGCAGGCACATCGCAGCTTTGTACGGCATGCAAAAGTTGGGCAAGTCTTGATGTAAGCGATAGCGCAGATTATGAACTCTTCGAGCATGAGGATGGCCTATTAAGTGCCAAGCTTGACAGTCACCGTGTGGTCAGACTGTATGCCTCTAAAAATAATGCAGGCGATGTTGTCAAGGGGAAAGACCTCAAGGGCATGATATACAAGGCGATGCGGCCCAATGCAGATGGTGCTGGCATGGACATTGTTAAGCACAGCTACAATTGGGCTGATTTAGAAAAAGATTTCGGAGCTAAAAAGAGGCGCGGCAATATGGCACTCTACGTTTGTCCGTATGTTGATTGCAGGCATATTGCAGATGCAGATTTACAAGCAGCCTTTAACGTTGCTGTTCGCGGCTATACAAAGAGTGTGAACCCAGAGCGTGCGCGCAGACAGGGGGACAAGGGTCTTAACGCTCGCTTTTTGAGTGAGGAGGTTAAGGGATTAGACTTCGATCCAGTATGTCTCTGATTTCAATGAGGCCAAATACAAACCTGCCGGATACCCTCCCGAGCCAAAACAACCAATTAAATGAACATGGTGGGCGATATTGGATTTGAACGCAAGTGTAGTGAGTCGATTTGCGCAAGCGCAAAATCGCGAACGAAGCGCAGCGAAGACGGAGCGTAGCGTAGTCAACCAGTGACCTTGGCCTTGTAAGGGCACTGCGCTTTTGCTGTCAATTAAATGAACATGGTGGGCGATATTGGATTTGAACCAATGACCTTTGCCTTGTAAGGGCACTGCGCTCCCGCTGCGCCAATCGCCCACGTTGTCACAAATCGGAGAGCAAATATTGTATCATAGACAGCTATGAGGAAATCACTGATAACTGCTTTAGTGTTTGTGCTGACTGCCGTGCTGTTGGTGGGGCTGTTTTTCTTTGCGGTGAATCAGGGCAGCATTCAGGTGACTTTTGCCGAGCTACTGCGTGGCCTCTTTGTCGATTACGACCCCAATGTCGCTGCGATTTACGATCTGCGTTTCCCCCGCATCTTGATTGCCATGCTGGGTGGTGCTGCACTTGCTGTTGCTGGTGCGCTGTTTCAGGCGGTACTGCGCAACCCCGTTGCCGACCCTTCGATTATTGGTATTTCGAGCGGTGCTGCGCTTGCTTCTGTTCTGGTGGTCGGTCTCTTCCCCCTGCTGTACTTCTCCTCCCCCTTATTTGCGATTGGTGGCGGACTGATAACCTTTGCCATTGTGTACTCGCTGTCCTATCAGGGAGGGCTTGCTCCGATGCGCGTGATACTGGTTGGTATTGCTGTCAACGCCGTCATGGTGGGGCTGGGCGAGGGCATTGGCGTACTGATGTCGGGAGGCGCATCCATGGGTGGCGGCGTCAGCTTTACGGGCAGCCTTGCGATGCTGACCTGGAACGATGTCAGGTTGCTTGCCTACTACGTAACACCGGCATTGCTGGCGGCGGCTTTGCTGTCAGGTCGTTGCAACCTACTGGGGCTCGAGGACGACACGGTACGTTCGCTGGGGGTAAACGTGACCTTGCTGCGGGTGATGGTCTCGTTTGTGGCGGTTACTTTAGTGTCGCTTGCTAGTGCGGTGATGGGTGTCATCGCTTTTCTGGGTCTGATTGTTCCCCACCTTGCACGCCTGTTGGTGGGTAGCGACAACCGCGTCTTGCTGCCCTACTGTGCTTTGGGTGGCGCGTTTTTGATGCTGCTGGCTGACACCGCAGGACGCCTGATCGCACATCCCTTTGAAATCAACGCTGGCATACTCATGGCGATTGTAGGCGGCCCCCTCTTTATCATGTTACTGCGAAGCAGGAGCAATTTTTATGGATAAGCCTGTCTTCAAAGTACAAAATCTTTCCTTCGCTTATCCCAGCGAGCCAGTGTTTGATGGCATTTCTTTCGACATCGCGCGGGGCAAGATTACTGCCCTGATGGGGGCAAATGGCAGCGGCAAGTCGACGCTCTTTAAGCTGCTTACCAAAAACCTCAAGCCGCAGGCGGGCTCACAGATTACTTTGGACGGTCGTGACCTGTCCTCCTACCGTTTAAGCGAGCTGGCAAAAAACCTTGCTGTTGTCTGGCAAAACAATCGCGCACCGCAAGACATCACCGTACGTGACCTGGTGGCTTATGGACGGGTTCCTCACAAAAAAGCCTTCCAATCAATGACCAGCGAGGACGAGGCTGCCATCACCGAGGCACTGCATTTCTGCGACCTGGATGACTTCGCGCAGCGCCGCATGCAAGAACTGTCGGGTGGTCAGCAGCAACGTGTGTGGATTGCCATGGGTCTGGCGCAACAAACGCCCCTAATGTTTCTGGACGAGCCAACGACCTTTCTTGACATACACTACCAGGTGCGCGTGCTACGCCTGATTCGCAAACTAAACCGCGAGCTAGGTCTGACCGTCGTCATCATTTTGCACGACATCAACCAATCCTTCGAGCTATGCGACGAACTAATCGCGCTGCGACCCGACGGCTCGCTACTGCAGGGTAGCCCCCAATCACTAGCAGACGAGGGCTTTTTGCGCGAAATATACAATACTGACCTACGGGTGAGTCGTGTTGACAGTCAAGTCATAGTTCATGCTCCTTTATAGGGGCAATTGCAACAAATCATGAGCACTTTAAAGAAGTGTGACCACTAGCTGCTAAAATTTTTGCTGCCATTACCCATAACTGATAGGTATACGAAGTGTGCACTGGAACCGAAACGAAAGTGAGACTGCCATGACCGCTAAAATGTCCAAATTCCGGGGGGGGGGGGGCTCTCTAAAAAAGCGTAGATTTGCGCTGCTTCTGGTAGCGATTTTTCTACTCGCAATTCCCTTCCTTGCAGCAGCGAATTCCCCAGCGTTCCAATCAGTGTTTAATCCTGTGCTTGCGCAGGTTCAAAGTATGTTTCCCCAAGCAGACGATGTATTTGTACCGAATGAAGCACTAACTGTAACAACAAGTGGTATTGCAGCACTTTCAGGCTTGGATATCCGACCTGAAGCAACAACCTTTTCTGGAGGATGGCAGCATTCCCTCGCTATCAGATCAGATGGTACGCTCTGGGCATGGGGACATAACGAACTTGGTCAAACAGGCATAACTGGCTTAGCAATTGGCTGGGACAGCAATCAACTAACACCTGCACAAGTAGGTACTGCCACTAACTGGGCAGCAGTGTCTGCAGGAAATAGCCACTCCCTCGCCATCAAATCAGACGGCACGCTCTGGGAATGGGGAGCTGCTGCAAGTGGCCTACAAACAACACCTGCACAAGTAGGCACGGCTACTAACTGGACGCAGGTGTCTGCAGGAGCTGCTCATTCCCTTGCCATCAGATTAGATGGTACGCTCTGGTCATGGGGGAGCAACAATAATGGCTTAACAGGACTGGGCATCGATTTCGATTATGACACCGGATATGGCTTTCAAACAACACCTGCGCAAGTAGGCACTGCTACTAACTGGACACAGGTGTCTGCAGGAAGTAATCACTCCCTTGGCATCAGATCAGACGGCACGCTCTGGGCATGGGGAGAGAACGCAAATGGCATGACAGGACTGGGCACTACCACAGGCTTTCAAACTACACCTACACAAGTAGGCACTGCTACTAACTGGGCAACAGTGTCTGCAGCAGGTAATTCCAATTTTCATGAAGATGGCTACTCCCTTGCCATCAGATCAGATGGTACCCTCTGGTCATGGGGACATAACGACCATGGCAGAACAGGACTCGGTACGACAACAGGCAATCAACTAACACCAGCACAAGTAGGTACTGCCACTAACTGGGCAGCAGTGTCTGCAGGATGGATCCACTCCCTTGCCATCAAATCAGACGGCACGCTCTGGGCATGGGGGGGATATAGCGCAACAGGACTCGGTACTGACACAGGCATTCAAACAACACCTGCACAGGTAGGTACTGCTACTGATTGGACGCAGGTGGCTGCAGGACAAGCCCACTCCCTTGCCATCAGATCAGATGGCAGTTTGTGGGGATGGGGTCACAATTATAATGGTCAGCTTGGTCTTGATGACACGGACGATCGTCTGGTACCTACCCTGATAACTGGCTTGCTACCACCAGAACCTGAAATAAACATAGCAGTCACCAAAGACCTCGTCATGCCAGCAGGCACCATAACACCTGATGCGAGCTTTGAGTTCATCATAACCCCCTACAGCTTTAACAACAACACCGCCAGAGCATCAGAACTCCCTGCACTTAACACGATAGATTCCATTGTCTTTGCACCTTCAGATGAAGGAACGACAACAGGTGCGACAAAGACCGTAACAAAGACATCAAACTTCCTCTTAGGAGATACCTTCATATTTCCTGCTGCAGGTTACTATACCTATCGCATCAGTGAACTGTCAGGTACCTTTACTAACACTGACACAGAAACAATGGTCTTTGACCAAACAGAATACTTAGTAAGCTTTCTTGTTGAAAGAAGAGATGAGCAGCTGGTAGTAACTTCTATAGATGTACAGCAAGTAGTAGCAGGAATAGCAAGCGAAGACAAAGCACATGACCTTGTCTTCACTAACGTCTTTACCAGAAGAATCGACAGAGATCCCCTCGATGTTTTTGAGCAAACGGGACTGCAGATTTCAAAAGAGGTTACGGGAACTATTCCTGATATGTCACTTTATTTTGACTTTGACCTAATACTTTTTGTACCCGACGAAGTAACAACACCAACGCCAGTAATCTACCGAGCATACGTTGTAGAAACTATAGCTGGCGTTCCTACGGTTGTCACAAGTTCAGAAAACGGAACTATAGCAGGAACAAGCACAAGTGGTGACTTTCTAGCTTTCAGTCACGACACAACACAAGTTATAAGTCTTAAACACAGACAAACACTGGTCTTTGTAGATACGCATGTCGGAACGAGATATATTGCCATAGAACATGCCGTACTTGAGTACCGACCATCAGTTACTCTTACCATTGATGGCATCAGAGGATCTGTAATTACTGCAGCAGAAAATGCAGCAAATGTACGACTTTCTACAGAAGAACAAATGCTAGGAGAAGCTGCCAACAGAGCAGACTTTGTTAACGAAAACATGGAAGTACTCCCAACAGGTTTTGTCACCGGTAACTTTTTGACAGTGCTGGCAGTGCTTGCAGTTGCCGTGTTGCTGGTACTACTGAGTGCTAGCAGACGCAGACATCGCGAGATGGAGTTACAAGTTTTGAGTTACTGACACCAGAGCACACCAGGCGCGCGATCTCCGCACTGATTTGAGAAAGAGAAATGCTCACGTAGGCACCAACTACGCTGCGCTTCCTCTTTCACAAATCAGCACGAATCTCACCCACCTGGATGCACTCTAATGGTTTTGGGTGACAAGAGAGCAAGAGGGGCGCGCTCTGCTGATTTATTTCCTCCACTTATGGTAAAATAGGCAATTACTAGTTTTGCTTATGCCTTGTGCAAGCACCGTTTGTATCGCGAACATATCGGTAAAATACTCGATAACTCCGCGCTGTTCTATCAGTTTTTCTGCATATAATAGGCGGATAGGATTTGAGTAGTTTTGAACCACAAGAAAAGGCAAGACGGCATGGAAATAGGCAACAACAGGCAACAACAAGAAGGAAACGAGGGGATTTTCATGACTGCGATTCGCATCACAGACGACTTCACCGCGCAGACGACAACTCATGCTTGCGAGCTTCCGGTTGATTCGTTGATGGGCAAGCAGCGCGTAAAACTTGACGACACAACTTTGCGTGACGGTGAACAGACCGCAGGTATTGTGTTTAGCGATGAAGAAAAGTTCAACATTGCGGTCATGCTAGATGACATTGGCATTGACCAAATCGAAGCCGGTATTCCCGAAATGGGGGGAAGCGAGATAGAGACCATTTCTCGTATTGCCGACGCAGGTCTGAAGGCCTCGGTGCTAGGATGGAACCGGGCGAATGTTAATGCTATCAAGACCTCGATTGACTGTGGTGTCGACGCTGTGGCAATCTCGCTAGCAACCAGTGACATTCACATAAAGACAAAGCTCTTTAAAGATCGCGCCTGGGTACTGGACACCATCCGCAAAAGTGTTGCCTTTGCAAAAGAACACGATGTCTATGTATCAGTTAATGCCGAGGATGCGTCCAGAACAGGTATCGACTTTTTGGTGGAATACGCAGCAGCGGCCGCAGCCGAAGGTGCTGACCGCCTGCGTTTTTGCGACACCATTGGTCTGATGGAACCCTTCCGTATGTATTCAGCAGTCAAGACCCTGCGCGAAGAGACCGGTCTTGAAATCGAAATGCACACACACAATGACTTTGGTCTGGCAACAGCAAACGCGATTGCCGGTATTCATGCTGGTGCTACCTGGGTAAACGTTACTATTGGTGGCCTGGGCGAGCGTGCTGGAAATGCTTCACTGGAACAAACGGCTATGGCACTCAAGTATCTTGAGGGTCAAGACATCAACATTGACACGACTAAATTGTTTGAAATCACCGACTATGTCATGCGTGCCGCTGGTCGCGAGCTGTATCCATCATTCCCTGTTGTGGGTAAAAGCATGTTCAGCCACGAATCAGGCATTCACGCAGACGGCGTCATCAAGAACCCAGCAACTTATGAAGTCTTCCCACCAGAAGAGGTTGGGCTAGAGCGTCATATTGTTGTGGGCAAGCACTCGGGTGGTGCGACTATCGTACAAAAGATGAAAGAACACGGCATCGAGGTCGCGCGCGAGGACGCACAGGCGATTCTTGCCTTGGTACGCACCAAGTCAAGCAGGCTGAAGCGTGCGCTGACCGACCGCGAACTGAAAAAGATGTATGACGACTACATGAACAAGAAAGAGACTGCATAAGTGGGAAAAACAATAGCTGAAAAGATTTTCGCGACGCACGCAGGTCGCGAGGTCAGCGCGGGCGATATTGTCGTTGCTGACATCGATTTTGTTATGGCACAGGACGGCACTTCGCCGCTTGCCATTCGCGCGCTTGAAGACATGGGTGTCGAAAGCGTCTTTGATCCCAGCAAAGTTGCGCTGGTAATGGATCACTCCGCCCCCAGCCCTCTTGAGGGAGTCAGTGCCCTGCACACGATGATGCGCGATTTTGGCAAGAAAACTGGTGCCATTATCTATGACGTTGGCTGTGGTGTCTGCCATCAGCTGATACCTGAACAGGGACATGTTGTTGCGGGTGATTTGGTGGTTGGCTGTGACAGTCACACCTGTACCTATGGTGCAATTAACGTGTTTTCGACCGGTGTTGGCAGTACTGACGGTGCTGCGGCGATGGCATCAGGCAAGCTGTGGTTCAAAGTACCCGAAACTATCAAGGTAGTTGTTGAGGGTACGCTGCCAAAAGGCGTGTACTCAAAGGACATCATCTTGTATTTGGCGGGTCTTTTGGGTGCTGATGGTGCCAACTATCAGGCACTTGAGTTTAGTGGCAGCACTATCGACGAGATGTCCATTGATGCGCGTATGACCATCAGTAACATGGCAATTGAACTGGGCGCAAAAGCAGGACTGATGGCAGCAGATGACAAGGTCATCGACTGGTGTCAACAGCACTCTGACAAGCCGCTGCATCCGGCAAATCCCGACGCAGATGCGAACTACATCAAGGTTGTTGAAATCGATGCCACCCAGCTAGTTCCCCAGATTGCAAAGCCCCATACAGTGGACAATGTCTGTGACATTGACGAAGTGCTGGGACTGCCTATTGCGCAGGGCGTTCTGGGAACCTGTACCAACGGCAGACTAGAAGATTTAGCGGTTGCTGCAGCCATTATGGAAGGCAAACACATCCATCCTGATGTACGCTTTATTGTTGCACCTGCGTCAAAACAGGTCTATCTAGACGCAATGGAGGCTGGCTATATTCAGACCTTTGTTGCTGCTGGTGCCTGTGTGGTGACCCCAGGTTGCGGTCCCTGTGTTGGAACGCACAACGGTGTTCCCAGCGATGGAGAAAATGTTATCTCGACAGCAAACCGCAACTTTAAGGGACGTATGGGCAACAGCAACGCCTTTATTTATCTGGCAAGTCCCGCCGTTGTGGCGGCAAGTGTGCTTGCTGGTAGTATTACTGACCCCAGGTAAAGCGGCAGAGCACGACCAGCGACCCCGTGACGCTGCGTTTCTTCAACAAGGCAAGCAGGCAGGAGTAACAAAGGATTATGAGCATAAAGGCACAGGCATTTATCTACGGTGATGACATTAACACCGACTATATAATCAGCGGCAAGTACAAGTTTAAGTCTGCTGACATGCAGGCAATGGCAGTACACGCAATGGAAGAACTCGACCCGGACTACTACGCAAAGGTCAGCCCCAAGGGTGGCTTTTTGGTTGCGGGAACAAACTTTGGTTGTGGGTCCAGCCGCGAGCAGGCACCGCTGGTCTTGCTGAACAGCAACACAAAGGCGGTTATTGCCAAAAGTTTTGCTCGTATCTTTTTTCGCAACGCGATTAATACAGGACTGCCTGTCGTTACCCTTGATACCGACCAAATTTCACAAGGCGATCAGCTAGAGCTTGACCTCGAAGCAGGCGTTGTACGAAATTTGACCCAAAATACGGTAATGGAGTTTGCTCCGCTGCCTCCTGTGATGGCGCAGCTGCTTTCTGACGGTGGCCTGGTGGCGCATTTGCGCAAAAATAACGGCACCTTTAACCTAGAGGACTAGTGAAATTATGAAGCACAGCTTCACCCATGAAACACCCATCGAAGAAACGCTTGCGGCGGCACAACGCAAGGTAACAACGCGCCGCGAACTAGCAAATGCTTTGGGTCACGAGACGCGCGGTATGCGCGAGTACGCAGCTCAGGTAAAAGTCGAATTGGCGCGTATCGAGGCAGATTTGCTGCACGACTTTACCGATGACATTATTGACGCGCTGAACCGACCCGAGTCGCTGACGCGCTACAGTATGCTCGAGATTATTGCCGCGTTGATGAACAGCAATCCGCGCATTGTGCCTGATTCTTACGAACTGCTACAAGACTGCCTGTACGACGAAGATTCGGGTACCGTGCGGCTGTATGCTTTTCGTGTGTTGGCACGCTACGGTGCGACGGGACCGGCGCGCTCGCTGAAGGTCTGGCCAGACTTGTCCATGGCCTTGCGCTGCTTTCACGGTGACTCTGAGTTTTTGGCTATGCTGAATGAACTAATCAACATGCTTGCTGGTCGCGCTGACCAGCAAGTCAAAGATGCTGCTGTCGAACTGTTTGCTTTTGACGCAGAAAACGCGCGGGGAATGCTGCGCCGCAAAGCTGAAACCATCGCGACTTACGCCCCTGACGTGCTAGAACGCATAAAGGCCGAGGCGCGCGCACAAGAAGCAGAAGCCGCCGCGGTGCTGGCGCGCAAAGAGGCAGAACAGGCAGCTGCAGCTGATGCAGACAGTGATGACGACGAAGAAGAAGACGAAGACTAGACCGACGACTGGACCAGAATCGCGGTCAAGAATATGAAGGAGTACGTCCATTCATGACACAGACAGCCACAGCAAAAACACATACGGTGACCTTGATTCCTGGTGACGGTATTGGTCCTGAAATCACGGCCGCAATGCAGACCGTCATTGCTGCATCTGGTGCCGACATCAACTGGGAAATTCAGCAGGCAGGCGAGGTGTCCTTCGAGGCAAGCGGCGAGCTGCTACCAGCTGCCGTGCTCGAGTCGATTCGCCGCAACAAGGTGGCACTAAAGGGGCCGCTGACAACGCCCGTCGGTCATGGATTTCGCTCGCTTAACGTGACTTTGCGTAAAGAGCTTGACCTGTTCAGCAACATTCGTCCTGCCCAGTCCTTTCACGGCACGGGTGCGCGCTATGATGGCGTGGACATCGTTTTGTTTCGCGAGAACACAGAAGATTTGTACGCGGGCATCGAGTTCGAGGTCGGCAGCGAGGGTGTTCGCCGCATCGCAGAAGTAGTCGAAGATTTGGGTGCGGGCAGCATTCGCGAAGACGCGGGTCTGTCACTGAAGCCCATCAGCGTTTTTGGAACACGCCGCATCATGAAAGCCGCCATGGAGTACGCGATTGCCAATAATCGCAAAAAGGTGACGATAATCCACAAGGCAAACATCATGAAGCACACGGACGGTCTGTTTTTGCGCGTCTGTCGCGAGGTAGCCGCTGAATACGCCGAGCAAGCACCAGAACTTGAAGTCGATGACTTTATTGTAGATGCGACCTGTACTCGCTTGGTTACTAACCCCGAGCGTTTTGACATGCTGGTCTGTCCCAATCTGTTTGGCGACATCGTGTCAGACCTGTGTGCGGGGCTGGTTGGCGGTCTGGGGCTTGCGCCGGGCGCCAACATTGGTGCTGACTGCGCCTTGTTCGAACCCGTGCACGGCAGTGCGCCGTCTTATGCCGGCCAAAACATGGCTAATCCCACGGCACTGATACTGTCGGCGGTTATGATGCTGCGTCACCTAGGAGAGCGCAGCGCGGCAGAGCGCGTCCATAAAGCGATAGCCGAAGTTATTGCAGAGGGAACGGTGCTGACCTAGGATCTGTGCAGAATGCGCTACGGCACAACCGAGGGAGCAGCCGGGACAAAAGAATATGCTGCCGAAATCGCCAAGAAATTAGCCGAATAAAAAGCTCACTCACAGCGCACCCCGAGGCACTTCTTTTGATGCTTTATGAAACGATTTACTTCAGACGACATAAATCTGTCTTTGTTAGACGGTAAAACTGTTGCCATCATCGGCTACGGTTCGCAAGGTCGCGCCCAAGCACTCAACCTGCGTGACAGTGGTATTGCCGTTGTTGTAGGTGTGCGCAACACAGACAGTGACAGCGCGCGTCTTGCCGCAGATGAGGGTTTTACGCTGCTGCCTGTAGCTGATGCTGCACAAACAGCAGATATCATCATGCTGCTGACCCCCGACGAGACACATGCCAGTCTGTATGCGCAGCTTGCGGAGAGTACCAACCTACACGGCAAGGCAGTTGGCTTTGCGCATGGTTACGCGCTGACTTACGGCTTGATTAAACCGGCTGCTGGTGTGGACGTCCTTCTCATCGCGCCCAAGGGGATTGGTCCTGCTGTTCGCTCGCGTTACCTGGCGGGCAGCGGAGTGGCGGCATTAATTGCGGTGGCACAGGATGCGAGCGGGCGTGCCCAAGACCTGGCGCTTGCTTACAGCGCGGCTATTGGATCTGACCGTGTTGCCCTGTTTGAGACAAGCTTTGAAGAAGAGACGGTCGCTGACCTGTTCAGCGAACAGGCGGTTATCGTCGGTGGTCTGACAGAACTCTTGCGTGCTGGCTTTGAGACTTTGACCAGCAAGGGCATCGCGCCCGAAGTCGCCTACTACGAATGTGTTGTCGAGGCGCAACTGATACTGGACATGATTGTCGAAAAAGGCTTTGCTGGCATGTTCGAAAACATCAGCAATACGGCAGAATATGGCGCAGGTCGTGCAGGCAAACGCATTATTAGCCCGGCGGTGCGACAAGAAATGGACGCACTCTTCCAAGAAATCAAAGATGGCAGCTTTGCGAAAGACTGGAGGGAGGAGCTTGACCAGGACTGTCGCAGCTTGCGTGCGGCGCGCACAAACTGGGAAGAAAGCGGCATCGATACGACCGCGACCCAGATGAGAAATCTGTAGAAAGTATGCTGCTCCGTGCTAGAATTTATCTAGGATTTACCAGCGAGTTTCGCGCAGACATGCTCTGTGCGTGGCTGCGGGTGTTGAAAGGGTAGAAGGTGCGTTTGATAATCATTGGAGCAGGCGGTCACGGTCGCGTCGTCGCTGATGGGGCGCGTGCAGCAGGCATTGACATCTTTGCCTTTGTGGACAGCTGTCCGCCCGCCGCAGAAATCAGCGGTATTCCCGTCTATGCCAACCTCGAGACAGCTTTGGCAGAAAACGAGTATGAACAGCCGCAGTTCATCATCGCTTTGGGCAACAATCACATTCGTGCGAAAGAGTACGCCCATGCCTGTGCTGCTGGACTGACTCCTGCGTGTGTTATTCATCCAACTGCTCTGATCAGCGATTCTGCCTATATTGGACCAGGTAGCTTTGTTGCCGCTTTTGCGGTGGTCAACACCGATGCCTCGGTAGGAGAAAACGTCATCGTTAACACGGGTGCGATTGTCGAACACGACTGCGTTGTGGGCTCGCACGCTTTTGTAGCTCCTGGTGCGGTGCTCTGCGGCGGGGCGCGCATAGGAGCCTACACCTTTGTCAGCACCAACGCCACGCTGATTCCCGAAGCAAAAGTAGGAGAAAACGTGCTGGTGGCAGCTGGTGCTGTCGTCACCAAAAACTTCCCCGACGACCTGCGTCTGATGGGAGTACCCGCGATACATCGTCCATTGCCACAGCCTCGTCCCGAAACCTGGCGGTCAAAAAAGCAGCAGCGCAAAGCAAAGAAAGCCGACGCCTAGGTGACACAGATGCAGCAGACAGAGGCGAGTACCAGTACCAGCACGAGCGCAACCTGGCCGCGCCTGCCCCAGAGCGTTCGTCAGGCAGCAGACCGCGTTTTGGCATCAAACCAGATTAACTACTGGACGGGTGGTAAGTGCAAAGCATTCGAGGCAGAGTACGCCCAGTATCTGGACCTTCCTTTTACCTTGGCAGTTGCCAACGGTACCCTCGCGATTGAGCTGGCTTTGCGCAGCTTCTGTATAGGCGCAGCCAGTGGTGGCAGCGCAGACGACGAGGTCATCGTACCCTCGCGTACTTTTGTTGCAACGGCTGGTGCAGTTGTTGCTGTTGGCGCGACCCCGGTGATTGCAGACATTGACCCTGCTACCAACAATCTGACGGCAGCGTCAGCGGCACTGGTGGCAACGCCACGTACCCGCGCACTTATTGCCGTGCATCTGGGTGGTCTTCCCGCACCAATGACAGAGATCTGCAACTTTGCTAAGCAGCACAACATTCTGGTCATCGAGGATTGTGCGCAGGCACATGGTGCACTGTATCGCGGCAAGCCTGTGGGCAGCCTAGCAGACGCAGCAGCTTTCAGTTTTTGCCAGGAGAAAATCCTCCCCCTGGGCGAGGGCGGTCTGATTGCTTTCAGTGACAAAAGTGGTACTGGTCGCGGGGGGCGCGCAGCGTGGGAGCGTGCTTGGTCGTACCGTGATCATGGTCGTAGCTTTGCAAAGGCACAGAATCAGACGGTGAGCGCTGCTTCGTCGCAGTTTCAGTATCTAAACGACAGCTTTGGCAGCAACGCACGCCTGACCGAGGTGCAGGGTGCCATGGGACGCGAACTACTGAAACTGCTGCCGGTCTGGCACAAGGCACGCAGCAGCAACGCTGCCATTTTGCAGCAAGAACTGGCAGAGTACGACCAGTTACTAAGTTTCGTCGATCTGGACAGCGCGCAAAAAGATGCCGGTAGTCGTCATGCCTATTATCGTCTGTACGCGCGTCTTGACACACAGCTGCTTAATGCAGCATGGTCGCGTGATGCAGTCATTGACCGTGCCAATGCCCG
Organism: Coriobacteriia bacterium; assembly: GCA_009779395.1. Classification (GTDB taxonomy): domain Bacteria; phylum Actinomycetota; class Coriobacteriia; order WRKU01; family WQUG01; genus WQVN01. The sequence goes on along the minus strand of WREJ01000014.1, from coordinate 181 downwards.
TGCAGCGCAGCAAGGTCTGGCTGCTGGCATTGTGCAGTACGGGTCATCAGCATTGATTGGTCGGGAGGCCGCCTTTAGCCAGGCAGGAATCGCTACCCCCAGTAGCTTGCCGGGTGCAGAACTTGCAGACGCGACCAGCCTTGCCTTTTTTGTCGATCCAGGACGCAGCAGCGCCGACATG
>WREJ01000013.1 GCA_009779395.1 Coriobacteriia bacterium | reverse complement strand
GCACTAGCAGACACCTTGTGCAGAGACCCCAGGTCGAGCCTGGGGTGACGGGGTGGAAGTTTTGAGTTACTGACAGCCCCCGTCTTTCCTCGACTGCGCGCTGACGCGCTCCGCTCAGGAAGACAGAGGGGGAGCACTGGACGTACTCTGTTTTTTGATTCGACGCCGAGTTTGCCTATGGCTTCACTGCGCTCCGTTCGCCAGAATGATTGCTGCGCATCATTCGCTCACTTCGCTTGCGTTGGCCTCCTGGTGCGTTCTGGGGCAAAAAAGTGGCCGCCGCAGGGAAGAAAGGGGGAGAACCTGCGACGGCTGGGAGGGAAGTATAGAACGGTATCCATGATACTTTCTGACACCCCTTTTTGTCAAGTTTTTTGCGCTTTTGTTCTTGACATCTTCATAATTTGTGCGATACTATTGCACGTTCTAATCGTGTCACAAAATCCTTGCAAATTTGCCGCTATTTTACCTACTTTTCTTTGTCATGCGCTATACTATTATGCGAATTCACCAGTAGGGGAAATTCACATGTCTTGGCGTAGGAGGCGCGTTTTTAACTGATGGCACAATTGTATTCTGCCCCCAAGGGCACCGCAGACTTGCTTGGCGACAGTGCGCGTGCCTGGGATTTTCTGCAAGACAGCGCCCGCGCGGTCTTTACGCGCTATGGCTACCAGTCGATTTACACACCACTCTTTGAGCACACCGAGGTCTTTACACGCGGCATTGGCGAAGCAACCGATGTTGTCGGCAAAGAAATGTACACTTTTGAGGACCGTGGTGGTCGCTCGCTGACTTTGCGTCCCGAAAATACGGCTGGTGTTGTTCGTGCAGCCATCCAGGCGCACCTGACCGACAACAATGCTGCAGCAAAGTTGTTCTACACGGGCCCCATGTTTCGCTACGAACGCCCGCAAAAGGGTCGCCAACGCCAGTTTTACCAGATAGGCGCAGAGGGCTTGGGGCTAAACACCGCTGCGGCAGACGCCGAAATGATCATGATGCTGTGGGAGTACTTTACTACCCTGGGCTTGCAAAGGACGTCCATGCGCCTGTTGGTCAACTCGATGGGTGACGAGACCTGCCGTCCTGCCTATCGCGAGCAACTGGCACAGTTCATCAGGGAAAACGATGCCGCGTTATGTAAAGATTGCAAGCGTCGTGCTGACACTAATCCCCTGCGTGCCTTTGACTGCAAAAACGAGGCCTGTGTTGCGGTAATGGACAGTGCTCCGCTGCTTGCTGATGTGCTCTGTGATGATTGCCGAGAACATAATGACGCCGTCTTGCAGTTGCTTGACGCAGCGGGGCTTAAGTACCAGCTGGATCCGCGTCTGGTGCGGGGGCTGGACTACTACACGCGCACGGTATTCGAGGTTCAGGTTGACCACGGCTTGGGTGCGCAAAACGCGCTGGGTGGGGGCGGGCGCTATGACGGTCTGTTCCAAGATTTAGGCGGCAAGCCCACGCCCTGCATTGGTTTTGCGATAGGCGCAGAGCGCACAGTCCTTGCTCTGCAGGCGCAGGGTGCAACAGTAGCGGCTGACACAGGCTTGCTGGTGTATGTGGCTGCTGCCACTGACCTGCAGCGCGACGCTGCCTTTACCCTGACGATGCAACTACGCAGCCGTGGCTTGACGGTGTTGTGTGACCTGCAGAATCGCTCGCTGAAATCACAGTTTAAGCAGGCTGACCGCGCACAGGCACACTACGTCTTGATTGTAGGCGAAGAAGAGACGACACGCGGCGGCGTCACCTTGCGCAACATGGAAACCAAAGAAGAACGTTTTGTGACCCTCGGGAGCGTAGTAAAGACGCTGACGAGCGAAAGACAGTAAAAGACAGTAGAAAGAGAGTTTGACCATGCTGGATAGCAGCTATTCGATTCGAACCCATGTGGCGCAGCAGTTGGGCAGCGACCTTGTGGGACAAGAGGTCACGCTGGCTGGTTGGGTGGGCAAACGCCGCGACCACGGTGGTCTGATTTTTATTGACTTGCGTGACCGTACGGGCATTGTGCAGCTGACCTTTGACCCGGACGAATCGGGTAGTGCTTTTGCCCTAGCAGAAGCCGTGCGCCCTCAGTGGGTTGTCGAAGTTACTGGCTTGGTCAGACTCCGCCCCAAAGACGCCATTAATCCTCATATCGCAACCGGTACTGTCGAGGTTGTTGTAAGCGAGCTAAGTGTGTTAAACATTTCAAAGACGCCGCCCTTTGAGATCGAGGACGGAATTGACACAGACGAAGCGGTGCGCATGAAGTGGCGCTTTCTAGACATTCGTCGCCCCGAGGTGACGCGTATTTTAGAGCTGCGTGCGCGTGTGACCGCTGCTTTTCGTGATGCGCTGACAGCCAAGGGTTTTATCGAGGTCGAGACACCCATTTTGACCAAGTCGACCCCTGAGGGTGCGCGTGACTTTATTGTGCCGGCTCGGCATAATCCGGGTAAGTTTTACGCTTTGCCGCAGTCGCCGCAGCTGTTTAAGCAACTGACTATGATTGGTGGCTTGGAACGCTACTTTCAAATCGCGCGCTGTTTTCGTGACGAGGATTTGCGCGCTGACCGCCAGCCAGAGTTTACCCAGGTTGACCTCGAGATGAGCTTTGTCACCCAAGACGACGTCATGAACCTGACAGAAGACGTCCTGGCAGAGGTAATGCAGGTCGTTGACTACAGGCTGCCGCAACCGCTGAAGCGCATCACTTACGGGCAGGCGATGGACACCTACGGCTCTGACCGTCCTGACACGCGCTTTGACCTGCTGCTGCAAGACGTCAGTGACTGGGCGTCTACTACGGGCTTTAAGGTCTTTGCCGCAGCACCTGCAGGTGGCGGCGTGGTCAAAACCATCTGTGCCAGCGGTGCTGCAGACTGGCCGCGATCTAAATTCGATGCGCTAAACCAAAAAGCAATCGATGCTGGCGCCAAAGGTCTTGCCTGGATGGCGTTTCCTGCAGAGCTTGCTGATGCGGATGCAATTGAAAATCAAATCAAAAGTCCCATTGCGAAATTTTTCACAACACAAGAACTCGAAGCCTTGCGCGGGGCAACCGGTGCCCGTCCTGGCGACGTGCTGTTTTTTGTCGCTGACAAACAAGCGGTGGCAAACGAAGTTCTGGGTATGGTTCGTCTGGAACTGGCCGAGCTGCTGGCAATTCCGCGTGAAGGATATGACCCGCTGTGGGTCATCGATTTTCCGCTGTTCATGCGTGACGCAGAGGGCGAGCGTTGGGCTGCCAACCATCACCCCTTTACGCGTCCCTTTGACAAGCACCTACATTTGATAGAGAGCGACCCTGCAGCGGTACTCAGTTATTCTTACGACCTGGTGCTGAACGGTTTTGAGATTGGCGGCGGAACGCTGCGTATTCACAACGAAGACCTGCAATTGCGCGTTTTGGCTCAGCTGGGGCATCAGCTAGAACAGGCACGCGAAGAGTTTGGATTTTTGCTAAACGCGCTGTCTTATGGAGCACCACCTCACGGTGGTATTGCGCTGGGACTGGACCGACTGGTCATGATTTTGGCGGGGCGCGACTCTATTCGCGATGTTATTGCCTTCCCCAAGACCTCGAGCGGCAGCGATTTGATGACCGAAGCCCCCTCAGAGGTAACGCTCAAGCAACTGAAAGAGGTACATCTACGCATAGCCTAGCTGTGAACGTTATAATGCTATGTTTGGAAAATTAGGACCTTGAAGGAGTGGTTTGTTCCATGGCGACTTTGTCGAAGAAATCAATGCTCTGGGCAGCCCTGCTGTGCATTTTGTTGATTGCCTGTGCTGCCTTAAGCGGATGCAGAGCAAAAGAACCACTGGTTGTTACTCCCCCTGTGGTAGTAGAAGAGCCAGAGCCAGAACCAGAACCCGTCGAGCCCATTCGCTGGCCACTGACGGGACTTGAAGCTCCTGACGAGACGGTCATTTTGGCACGTCCTTTGTCGGTGAAGATTGAAAATTCTCCCCAGTCACGTCCTCAGGCGGGTCTGAACAGTGCTGATGTCGTCTATGAAACCCTTACCGAGGGGGGCATTACGCGCTTTAACGCCATCTATCAAAGTGAAATCCCCGAGCGCGTGGTACCCGTGCGTAGTGCGCGTCTGTCGGATGCTTGGATTGTGCCGCAGTTTGGCAATGGGCTGTTCTTTTACAGTGGCTGTAACAATCAGGTTGCATCGGCGCTGCGTGACGCACATGTAGCCAATATGTCACATGATGTCATGGGCAACAACTTGTACGGACGCGACAGAAATCGTTTTTCCCCGCATAACCTGTACCTTGAACTGGCAGAGGCTTATGCTGCAGCAGAAAGCAAAGGCTTTGACATCGCAACAGCAGAACCCATCACGGGCTTTAGCTTTCAAAGTTTGGTGTTCGAAAATCCCAGCTTTGCGAGTGTCGAGACAACAGCAACTGACGTAAACATACCCTTTTCTGATGGCTACCGAATGAACTGGCAGTGGAACGCAGCGATAAGCCGCTGGGAACGTTTCACTAATGGACAGACTCAGAAAGACGCGCTGACAGACACGCAAATCAACACAACAAACCTGATTGTGCTGTGGGCGACACATACCCAGGGCGGCGTGCGCGATGCCTCGGGGAACAGCACCTATAGAATCGATTTGGGCGGAGAAGGTAAAGCGACCATTTTTATGAACGGCAAGCGTATTGACGGCACCTGGACGGCGAGCGCAGATGCGGTGCCCGTGTTTAAGGATCCACGCGGTGAAGTCATTTTGCTGGCTCCTGGTAGAAGCTGGGTCAGTGTCTTGCCGCTTGATATTGCTATTAGCAGCAGCTACGAATCTGACGAAGGCGCTGCAAATGGCGCAAACCACTAGGTGAAACTAGGTGTGAAACCAGGTGCAGACTTCACGGGTACTGGCAATACATGACATTTCAGGAGTAGGACGTTGCTCCCTTACGGTTGCTTTGCCGGTGCTTTCTGCAGCGGGCATCGAATGTGCGGTGCTGCCAACGGCGGTGCTGTCGACACACACGGGTGAATTCGAAGGCTACACCTTTCGTGATTTAACCGACGACATCATGCCGATGGCACAGCACTGGGCGCAGCTGGGTCTGCACTTTGACGCGATTTACACTGGCTATTTGGGCTCTATCGAACAAGTCGAGTTAATCAAGCAAGTCATCCAGCTGCTGAGCAGCGATGACACGCTGGTTGTTGTTGACCCTGTGATGGCAGACGAGGGCGTCCTGTATCCGGGATTTTCTGCTGAGTATCCCACGCAGATGCTCAGCCTGTGTGCGCTCGCTGACGTCATTGTGCCCAATCTAACCGAGGCGGCCTTGCTGCTGGGACGTGACTACGACCCTAACCCAAGTGCTGCAGACATCGAATCGCTGCTACAGGAACTGTGCGTTACAACTGGTGCCAAAGCAAGTGTTCTGACAGGTGTCAGCTTGCAGGCAGGACAGCTAGGAGCAGCATGCTACCTAGGAGACTGCGCGGACGACAGGGGCACACCAGCCGACAGCTTTAGCTATGCTGCAGCACCCCATACGGCGGGCATGTACCATGGCAGCGGCGACCTTTTTTCAAGTGCCCTGGTGGCAGGACTTGTTACGGGGCGCATGACGGCCCAGATGAATGGACAGACTCTGGCACATTCGCTTAAACAAGCCGTAGATTTTACGGCACAGTCCATACAGCGCACCCACGCTGCGGGCACCAAAACAAAGTACGGTCTGCTGTTCGAGGCGGGACTGGCACAGTTTGGCGCACAGTTTGTCGAGCAATGCTAGCAGTGTGCTACAGGATAGGTGATAGGCAGTGAGCACCATACTTGGCATAGACCCGGGTTTGCAGCACACTGGCTGGGCGATAATTCATGCCGCTGATGTTGCTGGTGGTGCAAACAAAGCGCAGGCCGTTGCCTATGGTGTCATCAGCACCGACACAAAAGACAGCTTGGCAGTGCGCCTGGCAACTATTTACGAAGACTTGACTGCCGTGATTGAACGCTACCAGCCGACGAGCTGCGCACTCGAGGGTGTTTTCTTTGGGCTGAACGCAAAAACGGCACTGTCTTTGGGGCAAGCACGCGGAGCGGCAATTCTTGCTACCGCCAAACAAGGCCTAAATATGGGAGAATATCCACCAGCAACTATTAAACACAGCATTACCGGAACAGGGGGCGCAGAAAAAGAGCAAATTGCTTACATGGTGCGCCAGATTCTGAGTCTGGACCATGACCCCAGCCCTGACCACTGCGCCGACGCCCTTGCGGTGGCACTGACGCACCTAGCACATGTGGGTAGGACAAGCGAAGCGACAACAGGAACGACAAGAGGAAAGAAGCGTGACAGCAGATGATTGCCTTTTTAGCGGGCACAATTGCACATAAAAGCAGCGACCGCCTGTACCTCGAGGTCAGAGGTGTTGGCTACGAGTTGCTGGCAAGCACACGAACTCTTTCAATGATTGGCTCTACCGGCGAGGATCTGTTGCTGTACACGCATTTGCATGTGCGCGAAAACGAAGTCTCGCTGTTTGGTTTTATAGATGAAGAAGAAAAACGGGTCTTTCTGGCACTGATTGATGTCTCGGGGATTGGGCCAAAGGTTGCCCTTGCTGTGCTGTCGTCTTTGCAGCCACAGATGCTGGCTGGGGCGGTGGCAACAGAAGATGTCGCACTGCTTTCAAGCGTTCCTGGTATTGGCAAAAAGACGGCGCAGCGCCTTATCATCGAGCTTAAAGGCAAGATCGAGCGTGTCTTTCCGACCTTTGTGGGGGCGGCTGGGTCAGACGGTGCTGGTGGTGGCAACAGCGCTGCTGCGACTGCTGCAGGCAGCGAGCACAGTGCTTTTGCTGATGCCCAGGCGGCACTGTTTTCCATGGGTTTTTCGGCAGCTGAAATCGCTGAGGCTTTCGCGGGTGCTGCGGCAGACGCAGACAGTGAAACACTGCTGAAATACGCGCTGGCAAAAATGGGGGGTAAGGCATGAGTGACAAACACAAGCCACGTGCTCAGCTAAGGACAGACTCTGCCATTAGTCCCGCCTGGGAAGCAGGCACGGGCGCATCAGCAGCAGACAGCGACAACGAGCATCGTCTGGTAAATGCACGTGTCGAGGCTGCTGGCGAGACCGAGCTTGAGATTAATCTGCGTCCTCTGGTGCTTGCCGACTACAAGGGGCAGCAGCGCGTTAAGGACAATCTGGAGGTTTTGATTGCGGCGGCAAAACAGCGTAAAGAACCGCTTGACCACCTGCTGCTTTCGGGGCCACCGGGTCTGGGTAAGACGACCCTTGCTACTGTTGTAGCAAACGAACTGGGTGTGACCATCAAGCAAACGGCAGGTCCTGCTATCGAGCGCGCTGGGGACTTGGCGGCGATTCTTTCAAACCTCGAGCCAGGTGACGTTCTGTTCATTGACGAGATTCACCGTCTGTCACGCGCTGTCGAAGAAATACTGTACTCGGCGATGGAGGACTTTACCCTCGACATCATCATCGGCAAAGGCCCGGCAGCACGCTCTATCACCCTTGACCTCGCACGTTTTACCCTCATTGGCGCAACAACACGCACGGGTCTGCTCTCAGGACCTTTACGTGACCGCTTTGGTATCAATTTTCGTCTGGATTACTATCAGCCAGAAGAGCTAGAATCTATCATCACGCGAAGCGCGTCCATTTTTGACCTACAGATTGACCAGCAAGCCGCCATCGAGATTGGACGGCGCAGTCGTGGCACGCCGCGTCTGGCAAATCGTCTGCTAAAACGGGTGCGTGACTTTGCGCAGGTGCGCTACGATTCGACTATCACAGAAGATATCGCCGCAGAAGCACTCAGCTTTTTCGAGGTCGACAGCCTGGGTCTTGACTGGATGGACACAAAAATACTGGACGTTTTGACGCGTACCTTTAGCGGCAAAGCGGTGGGGCTGACAACACTTGCTAATGCAACCGGCGAAGAAGCCGACACCCTTGAAGACGTGTACGAACCCTTCCTGCTGCAAAAAGGCCTGATGGTGCGTACTCCCAAAGGTCGTCAGGCGACTCAGCGTGCCTTCGAGCACCTGGGGCTGCCGCTGCCTGCCTCGTCTGCTGCACACGATACTGAACAGGCTTTATTCTAAATGGCGCAGCAAACACCAAGATCTCCCGTGCTGCCACCAGCACAGTCGCGTACGCAGGTGATTGTCATGGCGGCTTTGCTGACAGCACTCATCTTTGTGGTCACGCGCTTTTTGGGGATTCCTATGCCAGGAGACGCCTTTGGCTGGCTTAACTTAGGGGATAGCTCAATCGCAGCCAGTGCCCTTTTGCTGGGACACCCCCTGGTTGCTCTTGCGGCAGGTCTGGGCAGTGCTCTGTCAAATCTGACCTCAGGTCATCTGATTTTTGCTCCGGCGACTTTTATCATCAAGGGCTCGATGGGATACATTCTGTACCTCTGTGCAAAAAAAGGCAGCTTTGCCTGGTTTGCCCTGGGTGTCTTTCTTGCCGAGGCAGTGATGGTAGTCGGCTACACGCTCTACATCTTTTTTCTCGTCGATGTAGGTGCCTTGGCATCCGTCCCCGGCAATCTGTTTCAGGCAGCGGCGAACTGCGTACTTGCCCTGCTGCTGTATGTGCCCATTGTCAAGCTGCGTGGTGTCCTATGGCAGCAGTAGCAGCAGCTGGCGGAGTAAGGGCACCAGGAGCAATAGCCTATCGTTATAGGGACGCACTCTACCTAAACATTACCAACGATTGTCCCTGTGACTGTAGCTTTTGTCTGCGGAGTACGCGCAAGGGCATTGGCGATGCAGAAAGTCTGTGGCTTGACTGCGAGCCGACTTTTCAGCAGGTTATCGCGGCAATTGAGCGCTACCGTCCGCTGGACAGCTACTCCGAGGTAGTATTCTGTGGCTTTGGTGAGCCTTTTAGTTCCTACGATGTCATGTTGGCTGTGGCACGCTGGCTAAAAGAAGAAGCGGGTGTCAAACACGTGCGCGTCAACACAAACGGTCTGGGAGATTTGATTGTTGGCAGACAAGTCGCCTGCGAACTTGCTGGCATTATTGACGAGCTGTCCATTAGTCTCAACGCCCCCGATGCTGCAACGTTTGAAGAGCTCTGCAACCCTGAATTTGGTATCGACTCGTTTGATGCGGTGCTCAGCTTTGCAGCAGCAGCCAAAGCCTACGTTCCCCACATTAACCTGTCGGTCGTCGACTTTCTGTCTGACGAGGACATGCAGAAGACCGCCGAAATAGCGGATGAGCTGAAGTTACCATTAAAGGTGAGACACTTTTCTTAAGAGCACACCAGACGTTCAATCTCCCCCTCCTCATTCAACAGAGTTTTTGCGCTACAATTAGCAGGCGATAATCGTATTTTCTAATCCGTGCGAGGAGTATGCTGTGAACTATGATGTTTTGGATGTGAATTTGGCTGCTGCGGGGCGTGACCGTATCGAGTGGGCGGCTCATGACATGCCCGTGCTGCGCGAGATTGGCGAGCGTTTTGCGCGAGAGAAGCCTTTTGCGGGCATTCGTGTTGCTGCCTGTATGCACGTGACGACCGAGACAGCAAACTTGGTGCGTGCGCTCAAGGCGGGCGGTGCCGAAGTCGCGCTGTGTGCAAGCAACTTGCTGTCGACCCAAGACGATGTTGCCGCGGCGCTGGTCACCTACTATGATGTGCAGGTTTTTGCGATCAAAGGTGTCGATACGCAGACCTATTACCAGCATCTGGACAGCGTGATTGCTTTTCAGCCACATATTACGATGGATGACGGCTGTGACGTGGTCAGTCGTATTCACGAGGACTACCCTCAGGTACTAGAGGGCATCATTGGTGGAACCGAAGAGACAACAACAGGTGTCATTCGCCTGAAAGCGATGGCGGCTGACGGTGCGCTAAAGTACCCCATTGTTGCGGTCAACGATGCCAACACAAAGCATATGTTTGACAATCGCTATGGTACGGGTCAGTCGACAATTGACGGCATTGTGCGTGCGACTAATCGTCTGCTGGCGGGTCGTACTGTAGTTGTGTCTGGTTATGGCTGGTGCGGCAAGGGAGCAGCGATGCGTGCTGTTGGCATTGGCGCAAACGTTGTGGTCTGCGAGGTCGACCCGCTGATGGCACTAGAAGCTGTCATGGACGGTCACCGTGTTATGCCTGCAGCCGAGGCAGCGGCGGTAGCTGACGTGTGGATTACTGTCACCGGCAACATTAATGTCATCGACAAAGCCATGTTTGCAAATCTGAAAGACGGCGCGATTATCTGCAACAGCGGTCACTTTAACGTCGAGATTAACATTCCCTGGCTGCGCGAAAATGCCGTGTCAACGCGGGTGGTAAAGCCCTTGGTTGAGGAGTTTGTCCTGGCTGACGGACGCGTCATTTACCTGCTGGCAGACGGTCGTTTGGTAAACCTTGCCTGCGCCGAGGGGCACCCTGCCAGTGTTATGGACATGAGCTTTGCCAATCAAGCACTTGCTGCCGAGTGGTTGTTAGCTAATAGGGAGTCTGTCCAGCCAGGGGTCATCGACATGCCCCGCGAGATCGACGACGACATAGCACGCCTAAAGCTGGCATCAATGGGCGTGCAGATTGACGTGTTGACAGCAGAACAGGAAAAGTACCTGAGCAGTTGGACAGAGGGTACCGTATAGGCTATACTAGCGGGCGATTGCGCGCTCAAGCGGTGTGGATAAACCCGGCGCTTTAGCGCGCTCACTTTTTGTTTTTGCACAATCTAATGTGGGCCATTAGCTCAGCTGGCAGAGCAGCGGACTCTTAATCCGAAGGTCGAAGGTTCGACCCCTTCATGGCCCACCATGTGGTTGCAGGTTATCAGTACCATTGTCGGCGTAGGACAAGCATAGAGAAGGGTACGTCAGGTGTTGCAGCGCGAAGAGCATCACAAAAGCATTAAATCAAAAACGCGCGTTCAAAAACACGGTGAGGTATTCACGCCTTTGTGGATGGTTGAAAAAATGCTTGACGAACCCGGAATTAATGAGGCTTGCAATAGCCTAACCGCTACTTTTCTCGAGCCGGGACCTGGTGAAGGTGCGTTTATCTGTGAAATACTTAGACGCAAGCTGCTTATGGTAAGCAATCAGTACGCTAACACCCTTGTGCAGTATGAGAATTTCTCTCTTTGTGTACTCAGCACCCTCTATGGCATTGAGCTACTCGAAGACAACACTCAAATATGTTCAATGAACCTGTTTGAGGTTTACAAAAGCAAGTATTATGAAGTCGCGAAGTCACAGGGCAAAAGGATGAAGCCCAGCGTTCTTGACAGCGCAAAAACTATCATCTCGAAAAACATTGTTCAGGGAAATTTTCTCACCCACAAAGGTCCAGATAACAAGCCATTCATCCTAAACGAGTGGCAAATACTGACAAAAATCACAGCAAAGACCACAAGCATTAAGGTTATCCGAACCGAATATTCACTAGATGATATTATCGCAGGTCGCAAAAACGGGGCAGGCTCAACCTGGAAACCGCCCAAAATTGAAATCCAGCCGGGTCTATTTGATGACCATGAAATTGACCAGCTTGAAGAAAGCACAGCTCAGATGCGTTATGTGCCCTCAATAATTACTGCCGCCTACAAAGAGGAAATGGAACGCTATGAATGACAAGACCGCCATCAAACCCATGGAAGAATTCGAGCGTGAAATCTATGGGTATACCCTTCCTGAAGTACCCAAACATAATGAAAGTGTAAAGGTGGGCGAAACCACAGGAGATGTAGAAACACGTGTACGTCAGCAAACAGGAACAGCGGGACTTAACCCTGACATCCTTTTTGATCGTCCAGCTTTGCACGCTGACAATAAGCCCTTTACCGACAAAAAGCTACACAGCTTTTTCAAGCTTAGCGGAATCCCTAAGGCTAATCCCAATGACATAGCTGATGAGTGGTTCATATTTGGGCAGAATCTAGGACTGGCTGAAGAGCTTACGGACAGATTCATCAACTACGATTATCGTGATGTTCAGGTAAGCGACGAAAAGTTTGAATACATTTTGCGCAAAGAGCAAGCAGATGCAGTAAGCGCAGCGGCGGAGTATGTCCAAAAAGGAGAGCCTTCAAAGCAGTTCCTGTGGAATGCAAAGCCTCGGTTTGGCAAAACGCTTTCGACCTATGATCTTATTCTTCGCCTTGCTGCAAAAAAGACGCTTATTGTCACGAATCGACCAGCAATAGCAAACTCTTGGTACGATGACTTTCAAAAGTTCATTGCCTGGCAAGATGACAGTGGAAAATTCAAGTTCGTTTCTAGCACCGATGCGCTTAAGAATAAGGCCATGACTAGGGATGAGTACATCGACTTTCATCTGGCTACGAAAAATGCTCCCGGCGAGGATCGCTTTGTTGCCTTCATTTCGCTCCAAGACCTCAAAGGGGCTGAATTTGCAGGCGGCAGGTTTGATAAGCTCGACTGGGTTGGTGGACTCGAGTGGGATCTGCTTGTCATTGATGAGGCACACGAAGGCGTGGATACCCTGCTCACAGATCAGGCATTCGAAGGCATTACGCGCGCTTTCACCCTGCACTTGTCGGGCACACCCTTTAAGGCACTTGCAGACAATAAATTTTCTGCTGACCAAATATATAACTGGTCCTATGTCGACGAACAAGAGGCAAGGACAAACTGGGACTATGCCAAAGGTGAGAATCCCTACGAAAATCTGCCAGAGCTCAGTCTTTTTACCTATCAGATGAGCAAGCTTGTCGAAGATCACATAGCACAGGGCGTCAAAATAGAATCAGAAACAAACCTCGATTATGCTTTTGACCTCAACGAGTTTTTCAAGACAAAAGATAATGGGAAGTTCGAGCACGAAGCAGATGTCATCAAGTTTCTCGATAAGCTCTGCACGGGAAACTTGCCCTTTTCTTCGGATCAGTATCGAAGCGAGCTTGCGCACACCTTTTGGCTGCTGCCCCGCGTGGCCAGCGCAAAAGCACTGGAAAAATTGCTCAGCGATCACAGCTACTTCAAGGACTACGAAGTTGTTCTTGCAGCAGGGGACGGGGTAGCACGTGATGAAGCTGTTAGTGATTATGCCAAAAGTAAGCGCAGCTACGATCGCGCAAACAAGGCTATCAAGAATTATGATAAGACCATCACGCTTTCTGTGGGACAGCTAACCACAGGGGTCACTATTCCTCAGTGGACAGCCATATTCATGCTCAACAACATTCAAAGTCCTGCCCTCTACTTTCAGGCTGCGTTTAGAGTGCAGAATCCCTATGAGTATGTTTGCGATGACGGCACAATGATGCGCAAAGAGCGGGCCTATATTTTTGACTTTGCCCCTGAACGCACCCTGCAGCTTTTCAGTGACTTTGCCACAGGTCTTGCTGGTAACCCTGATAGCTTTCCTGCAGCAGAGCGCGAAGAGCAGATCAAAAACCTGCTGAATTTCTTCCCTGTTATCAGTGAAGATGACAAGGGAAGTATGTATCCGCTTGATTTATCTGATGTACTGACTATTCCCAATCGGATTAAATCGGCAGAAGTAATAAGTCGCGGCTTCATGAGCAATTTGCTCTTTGACAACATCGCCAACATCTTTAATGCGCCGCAAGAAGTTATTGACCTGCTAAATCAGATTCCACCAGAAAGACGCGGCAGGCATCAGCCCAGAAAAGACATTACCCGCAGAAATCCCATGGTCGATGAAAAGGGGAATGTTGCTGTTCCTGGCGAGATAGTGATTAACACAACAAAGGATCTTTTTGGGGCAAAAATTTATGAGCTTAGGTCAGCACCAGATGAGCTGCTGAATACAAGAAGTGACCGCCTAGCTTCAACTATTATTGAAGAATTAGACGAAGGCTTTCAGAAGCTCAGACCAGAATTCAGTTTTACAGTGGCAAAGATTACTGATATCAAGAGTAAAGCCAAAAAGAACCTTGGTTACGAAATGGCTGAAGCCCTTGATCACTATCAGAACGACCTAGCAGAGCTTAAGCAAAAAGAAGAGGCTGCGCTCGCACAGGCGTCTGGCTCTGAAGAAAAGAGTGAGATTCGCACGCAAGTAGCTCAAGAACAGAAGGCGCTTCACACAACTTATAGGGCAGACATCGAATCGCGCGTAG
>WREJ01000012.1 GCA_009779395.1 Coriobacteriia bacterium | reverse complement strand
TGGCACTCCCTTGCTATGAGAACAAATGACAGCTTGTGGGGATGGGGCTATAATGAATACGGTCAAGTAGGTGTTGGTGACACTGATGATCGCTTTTCTCCCTACCTTATATGGCCACTAGCACCTGAAATGGACCTGGCAATTACCAAGCGCCTGCAAATGCCGGTAGGAACTATTACACCAGATACCGAATTTGCTTTTGACATCATACCCTACAGCTTTAACAATGAAACAGATCAGGCAGATGTCTTGCCAGTGATTACTGTTCCTAATATAACCTTCTCACCATCAGATGAAGGAACAGCTACTGGTGACGTAAAAACAGTAACAAAAACATCTGACTTCCTACTAGGAGATGCAGTAGTTTTCCCCTCACCTGGTCTCTTTACCTATCGCATCAGCGAAAGAAGCGATACTTTTAGTAATACCACAACAGAAACAATGACCTTTGATTCAACAATCTATCAGGTAACCTTCATAGTTCTGCCTAATCCAGGCGGTACAGGAAACTTTGTCAGTGCAATCTTGGTACAAGTAGTTCTCCCAGGTGACACACTGGGCAGCAAACTTGAAGACCTTGATACTGCTCTGACCTTTATCAACACATTTGTTAGAAACGTAGAAATCGACCCAACAGACCCTCTAGCAACAGGGGGACTACGCATATCAAAGACAACAACAGGAATCATGCCTGATTTCAGCAGAGCTTTTGACTTTGATATCAGACTGACAGCACCATCTCTTGCAACAACTGAAACACCACCTATTATTTACAGAGCTCAAATTATCGATACGCTGACAAACACTACAATAGGTCCTGTCATCGAATTTACTGACGAAGTGACCAGAACCGTAGCTTTGACCCATAATCAAACACTCGTCTTTATCGACACTCATGTAGGAGCGAGATACACTGCGATAGAACTTCCCGTATCCGACTACACGCCAAGCGTTGTGGTTCGTACTGATGGTGTCATCGATACTACAGTTATTAATCCACCAGAACGTACACCTAACGTTAGCTTGAGTACTGGTGAACAGACACTCGGGGAAGCTGCTAATACGGCAGACTTTACTAATACTGACTTCTTTGTGCCGCCAACAGGTTTTATCACGGGTAACTTCCTGACCGTGTTGGCAGTACTTGCAGTTGCCGTGTTCTTGGTGCTGCTGAATGCCACAAGACAGAGACGACGCGAGATGGAGTTGCAGGTTTTAAGTTACTGACGACTCTCTCTCGACAAGTAGGGGCGCGCTACTGCCAAGCAGGAGCGCGCCCCTACTCAATTGCAACGCCTGGTGTGCCCTGCCTCTGGTAAAATTTATTTACTATGATGAACGCAGACAAAATAAGCAAATGGAAGCTCGACATCGTTCATTCCATCACCTTGCACAATGACTGGTTTATGGAGTCTGCTCCTGATGCTTTTGCAGAGGCTCGCGATAGGACTATTGTGCAGGTAGAGGCTGCTTTTGCTGCCACCGACGATTTGACTACCATTACGGCATCTGCGATTACGCGCAATCCAACGGCTCTGTCTGTTTTGCGCAAAATGACTGCGCCGCCAATCACGCGCGACAAAATGATGAGCATGGCGCGGGTACCAAAGTCCCTTCTTGTTGGCATGGAAAAGTACGGAGAGATTCCTACTTCTCTGGCAGAAGACTTTGTTTCTGACGGCCTGGACAGGCTTGCTGACATCATTGAGCAGATGCTTGACTACCAGATTTTTCCCTGGGTCGAGGCAGGGCATAAAGCAACAGATGAGCAGCGCGCGCTGGCAATCGAGCGTATTGCTGACAGGATGTGTTTTACCAAAGCAGAGTCCATTGTTGGACGTGCTCAGAAAAACAGTCAACTAACGGCACTGCAGGAATGGCTCGAAGCACGGGGATACGGACATGTTCGGCTGGCGTCTGCCCATGACATTGGCTCTGCGCGGCCGGGTACTTTCTCGCTGCGAACGGACAAATCCGACCTGCAGAAAGCCGGCAACACTCACCTGCGCAAACATGCCCTGCATATTCCCGTTGACATGATTATCCAGTCGCCGTCTCGTCTGGGAGCTCATAAGCAAAAAGATGCAGCAGCGGCAGAGGGACGACCAGTCCTGGTTGATGTCAAAGCGGCTTCTCAACTTCCTGCGCCCGCCACCCACGGTACCAACCAAAGGCAGCAGCGCAAAGACGAGACAACAAAGTTTGTCCAGCTAAAGAAAATATATGGCGATGACCTACTGTACGTGCTGGTGCTGCGTGGCTACTACGATGCTGGCTATCTGAACTTTTTGGCAGAGGCGGGCGTTGACTGGGCGTGGGAACACCGTTTGGATGATTTGAAAATGCTGGGTCTGTGACCATGAGTGCTGCCACCCTTGTGACGACTGCCGCAGAACTGGATGCTGCGCTTACCCGTCTTATCACAGCAAAGGTAGTGGCAATCGACACCGAGTTCATGCGCGAAAAAACCTACTATCCTCAGTTGTGTCTGCTGCAAATTGCCGCAGATGACCAGGTATTTTTAATCGACCCGCTGCCACAGCAGCTGGACTTGTTTCCGCTTGCTCGACTATGGACAGACTCCTCGATTGTGAAAGTTTTTCACGCAGGCATCCAAGACCTGCAGATTTTGTTTGACGCCTGTGGTGTTGCTGTGCGGTCGTACTTTGACACGCAAGACGCAGCGACCCTCATTGGCTTGCCAGAACAGATTGGCTACGCGGCACTGGTAAAACGTCTGCTGGACGTCGACTTGGACAAGGCGGACAGCTTTACCGATTGGTCGCGCCGCCCCCTAAGCCCAGCCCAGCTAGATTACGCGACCCAAGACGTTACCTGGCTGCTACGTCTGTACCCTGTCATTTTGGAAAAGTTGGCGGCACTGGGCAGATTGTTCTGGTTAGATGAAGAGTTTGACCAAAGGTGCAGGCCAGAAGTCCTGAGCATCGATGTCGGCAGCGTCTATCTGCGCCTGAAACGGGTATCCTCGCTAAAGCCACAGCAGCTAGCAGTTGCCCGCGAGGTCGCTGCCTGGCGCGAAATGCAGGCAATGCGCAAAAACATCCCCAAACGCTGGCTACTCTCTGACGAGGCGGTACTCGACATTGCCCGGCGCGCACCCACCAGCGAGGCAGGTCTTGCCAGTTTACGCGGAGTTGGTCCAAACCTGAAACATAGCCTGAGTGACATTGTGCGTGCGGTAAAAGCAGGCAAAGACTGTCCTGCAGACGCCTGGCCGCAGCTAATTGAACGCCGCAAGCTAAGCGGCGACGAGCACGCAGCCCTTGAACTGATGACAGCCATTGTGCGCAAATGTGCAGCAGAAAATCTGCTGGCAAGTTCAGTTCTTGCCTCGCGCAGTGTGCTCGAAGACTACCTGACCTGCCGCAGTGACGACTGTGTCATTATGCAGGGTTGGCGTAAAGACTTGATAGGCAATCAGTTAGAACGTCTGCTGGCAGGCAAGCTTGCTTTGCGTTTGGCAGACGGTGCTTTAGTGGTCGAAGACCTCGATGTCTGAGTACACGGACACTAAAACGGCTGTTTCGGTCAGCGAAGCTCTCAGCATTGTCAAGATTGGTCTTGAGACCCTGCGTCTGCGTGTTATTGGCGAGGTCTCAGGTTTTACGGGAAATCGCTACCCAACGCGCTATTTCAGCCTAAAAGATGGCGATGCCGTGCTGAAATGTGTCGTGTGGCGAAACGTGTACGAGGCAGCAGCTGTCGACTTAAAAGATGGCCAAGAAATAGAGGTTGTCGGCAAATTCAGTGCTTACCCCGCACGTGGCGAGCTAAACTTTCAGGTGGCAAAACTCTACATTTCTGGCGAGGGGCAGCTGCGCATGGAGCTGGCTGCACGTGAGGCACGCCTGCGCGCAGAGGGGCTTTTTGATGCGGCGCGCAAAAGTATGCTGCCCGTCTATCCCCTGCGAATTGCAGTAGTCACCTCACCGGCAGGTGCGGTCATTCATGACATTACCCAGACTCTGCAGCAGCGGTGGCCTCTGGCAGAAATCTTGCTGTATGGCGTACGCGTCGAGGGAGCAGACGCCGTGGCGCAAATTATGGCGGGTCTGCAGGCAGCAGACGCCTCAGATGCAGAGGTGATTATTCTGGCGCGGGGTGGCGGTTCCTTTGAGGACTTGCTGCCTTTTTCTGACGAAGCGCTGGTGCGCTGTATTGCTGGCCTGAACAAACCAGTCGTTGCTGGCATCGGTCACGAACCAGACAACAGCCTCGCAGACTTGGTTGCTGATGTGCGTGTTGCCACACCAACAGCTGCTGCCGAGGCAGTCAGCAGTCCTGGTATCGATACGCTAACGCGCCTGCTTGCTAGCAACAGCAGCAGCATACACGCTGCAATGCGTGACCAGATTCAACAGCGCGCCGAGCGCCTCGCTGCCCTTGCGAGTCGTCCCGTTTTTGCAGGACCTGCCGAATTGCTGCAGGTTCGTAGCATGATGCTTGATACGGCGCAGCAGCGACTGATAACCTGCATGACGCAGGGATTTGTCACCCAGCAGCAGCGGGTCACACACACGCACAAGCGGCTGCAACAGGCAGGTGCAAGCTTGCTGGCACCGCAGCGCAGCAAACTAGAAGCTGTTGTGGGGATGCTGGACGCACTCTCTCCGCTAAAAGTATTGGGACGCGGATACGCGCTGGTATTTGACGCGACAGACACACGCGATGTCATCGATTCGGTGGCAGCGGTCACGCCGGGGCAAGGGGTGCAGGTACGCTTACAAGACGGTCAGCTTGACTGTGAAGTGAAAGGGATAGTCGATGAAGTTTAACGAACAATTGACACAACTCGAGGCGATTGTCACCCAACTTGAGGGTGGGCAGCTTGACCTTGAGGACAGTCTGAAACGTTATGAGGAGGGCGTCCAATTGATTCGCTCGCTGCAAGAAAAGTTAGCGAGTGCCGAACAAAAAGTGCAGCTAATGATGGGAGAGATTCATGAGCAAGACTAGCGACAGTGCGACCAGTCAGCCAGAGGACTGTATCTTTTGCAAGATTGTTGCTGGTGATTTTGGCAGCGACTTTGTCTACGAGGATCAGTGGGTGGTTGCCTTTGATGACATTAGTCCGCAGGCACCAGTTCACACTCTGATTGTGCCGCGCGAACATGTTGCAAACCTCGAAGATGACCCCAGTCCCGAACTGCTGGCACGTACTTTTGGCGCAGTCAGTACGGTCGCGCGCCTGAAAGGTATCGACAAAAGCGGCTACCGCATTGTGCAAAATAACGGTGCCGGTGCCGGACAAACCGTCTACCACTTACATGTTCATCTGATGGGTGGTACCAACTTTGACGAGGGACTGCGTTAGTTTTCGGTTAAGATAGAAGCCTGCAAAACTGTACAACGACTGCACTGGAAGTGTTAGGAGATACGCCATGAGTTCATTTCTCGCAAAAACAATCGACCGCGCCCGCGCCGCTAACAAACAGGTCATCCTGCCCGAAGGCTGCGACGCGCGTACCTGGGAAGCCGCTGCGCGTGTTACAGCACAGGGCATAGCGCGCCTGACCATACTGGCAAGTCCTTCAGATATTCCGGCAGAGTTTGACCAGAGCAGTGTGACCATAATCGACCCAGCAACCTCGATGCTGAAAGATGAACTTGCAGAAGCACTGTTCGAACTGCGTCAGGCAAAGGGACTGACCCGCGAACAGGCAGACGAGTTAATCCTTGAACCTTTGTACTTTGCTGCCATGATGGTCAAGCGGGGTATGGTTGACGGTATGGTCGCTGGTGCGGTTAACGCGACTAGTGCGGTGCTGCGTTGTGCGCTGCAAATACTCAAGACAGCACCGGGCACAAAGCTGGTTTCTAGCTACTTTATCATGGATGTGCCCAATTGCGAGTACGGTGCAGACGGCGTGTTTCTTTACGCAGACTGCGGTCTGGTAGAAAACCCCGATGCTCAGGCACTATCTGAAATCGCCATCTCGTCAGCGGGGTCCTTTGAGGCCTTGGTTGGGCAGCAGGCACAGGTTGCCATGTTGTCTTATTCGACCTATGGCAGCGCAAAAAGCGAGCTGACAGAAAAAGTCGTCGAGGCAACGCGTCTGGCAAAAGAAAAGCGTCCCGACATCGCACTTGATGGTGAGCTGCAGCTGGATGCTGCTATTGTTCAGGCGATTGGGGCTTCAAAAGCACCCGACAGCACGGTCGCCGGTAAAGCAAACGTCTTGATTTTCCCCGACCTGAACAGTGGAAACATTGCCTACAAGCTAACTGAACGTCTGGCAAAAGCAGAGGCTTATGGACCAATCACCCAGGGAATTGCCGCACCCGTCAATGACCTGTCGCGCGGCTGCAGCGCAGATGATATCCTAGGCGTCATCGCGATTACTGCCGTACAGGCTGCTGGTCAGTAAGCCAGCACTAGCAAAGCACAGAGAGGGCCTGAAATGAAGATACTGGTACTGAACGCTGGTTCATCGTCTTTGAAATATCAGCTGATGGACAGCACCACCGAAGAAGTTCTGGCAAAAGGTGTTGTCGAGCGCATTGGACTAGCGGGAGAGGCTGACCATTCCTTTGACATTGGCGGTGCTAAGGGCAAAAGTAGTGCCGAAATCGCTGACCACGAGTGCGCACTGCAAGCTGCCATTAGCGTGCTTAGCTGTCCTGACGGTGGCGTCATTGCCGATTTAAGCGACATTTCAGCGGTTGGACATCGTGTCGTGCATGGTGGCGAGTACTTCTCGACATCGGTTGCTATCGACGAAGATGTCTTGGCAAAACTGGACGAAGTCTCTCCTCTTGCACCTTTGCACAATCCCGCTGCGGTTACCTGTATTCGTGCCTCGCGCACGCTGATGCCCCATATTACGCAGGTTGCTGCCTTTGATACGGCGTATCACCAGACCATTCCGCCCGAGGCACACCACTATCCGCTGCCGCGCAATTTGTACGACAAGTACAAGGTGCGTCGCTACGGCTTTCATGGGAACTCTCACCGTTATGTTGCCCAGCGCAGTGCAGATTTGGTGGGTATTCCTCTGCGTGACCTGAAAATTATCAGCTGCCATTTGGGTAATGGTGCCTCGATTGCAGCGATTAAAAACGGCGTGTCGGTTGATACTAGCATGGGCTTTACGCCACTCGAGGGCCTGATGATGGGAACACGCACGGGAACCATCGACCCGGCAATCGTCACCTTTTTGATGCGTCAAGAAAACCTGAGTCCTGACGAAATCGACAACCTGATGAACAAGCAGTCGGGGCTTTTGGGTGTCAGTGGCATCAGTAGTGACTTGCGCGACGTGCTAGACGCACAAGACCGTGGTGACGAACTAGCGCGCCTTGCCAATGACATGTACGCCTATAGTATCAAGCGTCTGGTGGGACAGTACATGGCTATTTTGGGTGGTCTGGACATCATTGTCATGACCGCAGGGGTAGGCGAGAACAGCCCCGTCATGCGTGCTGCAGCACTTGCCGGTCTAGAACACTGGGGAATCGCCGTTGACCCCTGGCGCAATTTCGAGAAAAAAGAGACCTTTGCAGACGGCAAAGACGGCGAGTTCAAGATTTCTGCCACGGGTTCACGGGTAAAGATCCTTGTGGTTCCTACCAACGAAGAACTGATGATTGCCCGCGACACAAAGGCTTTGCTCTAGTACGGGCAGGCGGAGTTTTAACCAATAACGCAATTTACTACAAGTAGTGTCTGAAAGGGGCGTGCTCACCTACGGTGAGCACGCCCCTTTATGTGCTTATGGTGCACGTTCTTCTTCAGAAAATATGAAAAATTTATGAAATGACCCCGATTGTTACGTCACAGGATACAATTGGTAGCTGATGTTTATATGAAATTCATTCAGTATCATATATGACATTGAATAATTAATGATTAACTGCAGCTAGACCGCCAGATCTGGAGCATGTAAGATGAACAGTATCAGGCGAATAGTGAGCAACTATGCACAGAAAGACTTCTCGCGATTAAGCATTGCCCTCTTGGTTGTGCTGATTGCAATCCTCTTTATTTTCGGTAGCATTTTTCTTGCTGTCGGAGGTAACCAAACAGGCGACGGTCTGCTGCAGACAGGGTTTTCCTGGCAGCAAGAAACAGGCGACACGAACCCTTTTTCTGACGAGTCTAGCGAGTCTGACCAGCAGCATGCGCTGGCCGAGCCTTCACTGGTAGAATCTGACACGGTTTTGGCAGCGCGCAGCCTGCCCCAGCGGTCGGGGGGTGCTGGTGTTTATGCTCCCTTGGGTGGTAATACGCTGCTTCCTGGTGACGAAGCGCGACTGGTTGTTATGGCGGTGATGGGAGATCCCGGTGAGGGCTACTATCAAGCGTATCCGGCAACTGCTGCTGGCCTTACTTCGGCATTGACGGATTTGTTTCATGGTGCAGACTCCCAGACAGACTACATTGTCTATATTGGCGCAAACATAATCGGTGGTATCGAGGCGCGCTTTGCTAATACGGGTGCTGCCGGTACCTTTTCTGGTTTGGCGGGCAGAGTTAATGGTCTGGTGTTGACAGGATCACCTGCTGACCCCGTTACTGACACTGCGGCGATGACTGCTGCAGCTGCTGGCTCGCGTACCTTTTTGACAGGAGGGACATCGTGGTTTGGTTCGCACATTACCCTGCGCAATTTGCGCCACGACCTAGGTGCGATAGTGTATATGAATGGCTACGACCTGACCCTGGCAGGCAATTCCTGGCAGCTCAGTGCGACGAGCTATTATGGTGGTGCCGCAAACGGTAGCATCGTTCCTGCAAACGAGACAGTTCACATTCAGGTGTATTCGACAGGTGTTGGTGACTCAACTTTTTTTGGTGGCATGAACGTGGGTACCATCAATGGCAACACCGCTGTCAGTATTTACGGTACCAGTGGCAACTTGCTAAATGTGCGTGGTGGCGGTAACGGCACCAGTTCTGTAGCACGCGCAAACGTCACCGGAGACGTAAGCACTACCATCACGGGTATGGCAACAAATACTGGTGGACTGAACAGCTTTTTGGGAGGCGTCAATTTTGGTGACATCGGGGGGAGAGTGACCAATACGATCAGCGGACCAGGACGCTTTGGGCCGACACTGGGCTCGTCAACAGATGCTGCAGTTGGGGCAGGTCACTTTGTTGGTGGCTCGCGTGATGGTAGCATTGGTGGTGCAGCAACTGCTGGCGGTTCCGTTGATACTAGCAATCTTGCTAATGATTATTCAGAGTTGCAGGAAAGCAGCGACTATGTACTGAAAAACGACATCGACACCAGCCGCTATACGGCGGGCAGAAAATACTACATTGGCGCAAATACGGTACGCGGCACCATCACCGGAAACATCATCAACATTGTCAAGGCAGGTGGCAGAACCAGTGGTGGATACACTGGCCTTCAGGCAGTGGGTGGCTATGGAACATCAATTACACTAATTAATGAAACCTGGGCAACAGGTCCAGGCAGCTTTGTGGGGTCACTGGCAACGGGGCGCGTTAGCAATGTCGAAGTTGGCAGGGCACGCGCCGAAGCAGCGGCAGGCTTTCGTGTGTATGGCAATGTGACCAACATAGTACGTTCAGGTCATATCTCTGAACTTGCTGGCCCGGGCTATTTTCGTGGTGCAGGCTGTGGTGGCTATATCAAAGGCAACATCTATTCTGCGATTGGTACCGATGGTCTGGTTTACCAAAGGGATGCCAACAGTTATGCGTATCGTGTATCAGCGACTGCAGCTCAGGCAACACAGGGTAGAAGCACCGACTTTGACTTGGTTGGCGGTGGCGGAATAGAAAGCAACAGCAACAGCATCTGCATTGTCGGAGACACCACCCTCGTACTGAAAGAAGTCCGCGCACGCTGGACCTACGGAGCAAGCTTTGGTGGCGTCCTTATAGGAGACAGCCACATAGAACTGCATTCAGGTGTGGTTGATACACTTGAGGGTGCTGGCTATGACACCTATGTTTTTGTCGGAGACAGCCGAGCAGAGGTCCATGGAGGTCAGGTGGAATGGTTTCTTTCTGGTGGCGGCTGGAACGACCACTGGCATGACGGCAACGTCAGTGTTGAAGTCATGGATACCCCTCCTCCTCATACTGCTATTATCAATGCTTCTATGGGAGGAACCTATGGTGCATCGGCGCGGCATTACACCAGCGGGGATTCAAAAATAGTGATACGCGGCGGCGACTTTCGCGGGGTGCCAGCAGATGTTCCGATTGGTTTCTCGGCAGGCCCTACCAATGCGGGTACCATTTTTGGCAATGCCTACATGACCATTGATTTGCGAGGAAATCGCTACGGATTTGCTACAACCGATGCAAACGCCGTCAGTGCGGGACGATCAACTGCTGCTTCTGCTGCAAGTATTTTAGGTACCAACAGAAACAACACCATCGAACTGAACATTTTTACTGACGACGCAAATACTGACCTCTTAAGTGGTATGAACATCTATGGTGATTCCTTTCTTTCGGGCACCAGTGACAATACGCGGGCGGGGCGCATTACGATGAACATTAATGCACCAGACTCAAGCATTGGCAATCTGTTTGCAACCAGCTACGAGAACCTGACAGGAACAGGTGCCTCGCGCATGTTGCTGCGTGATGTCGAAATCAATCTGGTGTCAGCAGGCACCATCAAGGGTCTGTCGTCAGGAAATGGCTTTACCGGTACTGTTGCTACAGACAATACACTGACCAATGCCATTGCCGCCCAAAGTGCTGCACAGGGCAGACGTGCGGTCATCAACGTTGGTCCCCAGTCAGATGATCCCGAACATCCACTGGCTGAACGCGAAAGCTATGTTCCGGCAGATGGACTACCTCGCGAAATAAACGTTGGCGGAGTCGGTGTTACGGGCTTTACCGAAATGAACATTAACAGGCGGCTGTTGCTTGCAACGGCAGGCACTATTAAAAATGGTGGTTCGCGGGCTGCTCTGGAGACCTATGGGGAGTACGACCAGTTTGGGCACATTACTGTGCAGGCAGGCGAGGGTATTGACGCTGCTGGCTTTGGTATGGTTCCTGCTGGTAGCTCGCTGATAGTTGCAGGCGACCTAAAGGCGGTGGGTGCAGGTCATGCCTACATTCAGTCCCCCGGTGCGCAAAACCAGGCAATCCTTAGCAGGGCAGACATCGAGGATCAGCTGGTGTGGCTGCGGGTTGGAAACACGGCTGCATCTGCCTTTCCTGTCCCCAGTACCTACTTTACGGCATATTCTGGCTGGCACGTTTTTACGCTGAACCCCGACAGGACGCGGGTAGCACATATTAATTCTGACAACCTTATTGGTATTGACAGGGTGACGGGTCGAGCCTTTCTGGGTGACAACGTTATTCCCGCCACGGGCAACAACGGCTTTGCTATCTGTGTTCCCGCCGAATACTTTGTGATACCCACAGGCCTTAACACAGCAACGGGTCATGCGGCTGTGATGCTGGCAGTAACAATTGGCTTTATCTTGCTGGCAGGCAGTGGCTATCTGCTGCAAAAACAGAGGCAGCGACGGCAGCCCAAAAGCTAACAGCAGCCAGCAAGCTTTCAAAAGAGGTTCCCTCTGTCTGCCACATGCGGTATAGTCGTGCTATGGAAAAATTGCAGCCCATACGCAGCAAGGACAATGACCTGTACAAAAAAATCAAGTCCTACACTGTGCCAAAGTATCGCAAGCGCGATAATGTCGTGCTGGTCGAGGGGCAAAAGACCTATGACGAGGCATACACACGCCTCAATTGCCTTTACACCATTGTCAGCGAAAGCTACTATCTAAAGAATGCAGAGGTAGGGGCAGAGGCGGCGGAGGGCGTCCAGCACGTTATTGATGATGCACTGTTTAGCTCTCTTTCTGAACTGAAGACCAGTCAGGGTATTTTGGGTGTCTTTCAGATGCCTGACTTTCATATTGACCTTGCCACCTTGCAGCGTGTAGTTGTGCTGCAGGGTGTCCAGGACCCTAAAAATGTTGGTGCGATTATGCGCAACGCACATTGCCTGGGCTACCAAGCGGTCTTTTTGTCAGAGGGCTGCGCGCAGGTCTTTTCTCCTAAGGCGATTCGTGCTGCCATGGGTGCTAGCTTGTATGTTCCGAGCACAGTAGGCGACATCTTTGATCAGGTCATACAGTTAAAAGAAGCCGGCTTTACCGTCATTGCTGCTGACCTTTCGGGAAGTGAAACACTGCCAGCAGACTTGACCTCGCAGGACAAAATCGCCCTGCTGATTGGCGGCGAAGGCAGCGGCATTTCTCCCGAAGTACTGCAGGGTTGTGACTACCGTTTTCGTATTCCTCTACAGCCAGGCGCAGAAAGCCTGAACGTGTCGGTGGCAAGTGGCATTGTCATGTACCTGCTGAATACGCCGTGTAACAACGACCAGACAAACGAATAGAAAGCAGCAAACAAGGCTATGGAAATTATTGCAGCGATAGTGATTGGAGCCGTGCTAGGAGTGGCGGTTGGCGCGACAGTAATGGTGCTACTGACTTCGCAAAAAAACGCTCAGACAAAAAAACGCGCAGAGCAAGCAACAGCTCTTGAGGCAAATTTGCAGGACGTCCAGCAATCACTGACAAGCACGCAGACAGAAATAGCGAGTCTGCGCGAGGACAATGCGCGTTTAGGCGCGCAATCTGACGCCTATCAGCAGCAGCTAGAAAAAGCCGAGGCGCAGCTGGCGGGTTTGCACCAGCAGAAAATTGCTGAACAGCAGCAGGAAAGCAAGGTCATCGAAAAGCTAGCACCGGTGTCAAAAAGTGTCGAGACCATGCAGCGCAAAATATCAGAACTAGAAGAAGCGCGCCTGCGCCAAGACGAGAACCTAAGCAAAACCATTGGACAGCTGCAGGCAACAACCAATACCTTGGCAGGTACCTTGACCAAATCACAAGAACGTGGCCGCTGGGGAGAAGTCCAGCTGGAACAGATTTTTGAAAACGCTGGCCTTATCGAGACGGTACACTTTGAGCGTCAGTCAACAACAGCTGCAGGTGCGCAAGAAAACACGCGCATCAGACCAGACTTTTTGCTGAAACTGCCCAATGGACGTATTGTTCCCATTGACGCAAAGGTGCCTTTTGGCAGCTATGACAAAGCATGCGAAATCCCCTTGAGTGCTGACCCCGATGAGCTGCGTCGCCGTGATGACTTGCTGAAAAAACACGCTGCGGCACTAAAAGACCACGTCAAAGCCCTGGCACGCAAAGAATACGGCGAGTCGCTGCCGGGTGCTCCTGATTTTGTTGTGGCCTTTTTGCCGGCAGAAGCTTTGCTTTCTGCAGCGCTTGAGGCTGATCCACAGCTGGTTGACTATGCCTTTTCGCAGCGCGTAGCCTTGGCAAGTCCCGTAACCTTGTGGTCAATAGTCAAATCCATCGCCTATGCCTGGCAGCAACAAGAGGCAACAGAAAACGCCCAAGAAATCGTCGAAGCCGGCAAAGAATTGTTAAGGCGCATGGCAACGCTTGCGGGTCACAGCACAAAACTGAAGGGCAATTTAGAGAAAACCGTCAAATCCTACAATGAATTTGCCTCGAGTTTGGAACGCAACCTGCTGACACAAGCTGATAAGTTGCGAAAACTTGATTTGAGCAAAGAACTTCCCGCAGCGCAGCAAATTGATAGTACACCTCAAGGTTTTAGTAAGCCTGAATTGGCAGAGTAGAGCGCGCCAGGCGCGCTCCAATTGGTGCTTATTTAATTATGCTTAAACAACTTCAGCTGCCCACTACCATCATAATAAACAGGCACATTAAAGGGCTTAATCTCTTCGATGATGCCAGGCGACAGGACTTCTGTTAAAAGGTCACTAAAGATATTTGGTGCGATTAAAGAAGTTGCGACGACAAATTCTAAAGGTGGTGAATGTTCACCGCTTTCGTAGCGATAAATGCTACGAGGCGAGTGGTGTACTCCACAACAATCATGCAGTGCTCGTGATAGAGATTCTGGTCGGGTCAAGTTTGCTTTGATGCGCGTGCGTTTGAGTATTTGTCCAAATCGCTGCGCAATATGAGGTTCTGAAAAGGCACGTTTCAGCGCGCGGCGGTTATGGACGTACAGATTTTGTTCGTCGGTCATCGGACTCCTTTCACCTGCATGTGGGTCATGTGTGTGGTCATGTGTGCGAATTTGCACAGTGGTTATAATTGCACGCTGCAAAGAAAAAAATAAATTCAGACCACAAAACTACAAAGAGTTCACCGTAGCAGCACGGCTTGCTTCACGCAGCCAGCATATGTATCAAAAAATGAACACTTTAAGAAGAACATATCCACCATGCTAGAATTTCCTGTGCACAAAAAATGGTGCTGTTTTTATGTGAAATGACGGCCACTATGGCCGATAGGTAGATGACACCGAAACGAAAGTGAGACTGCCATGAGCGTCAGAATTCCCAAATTCCGTGGGGGGGGGGGGGCTCTCAGAAAAATCTAGGTTAATGTTGCTAATTGCAGCAATT
>WREJ01000011.1 GCA_009779395.1 Coriobacteriia bacterium | reverse complement strand
GCCCGCTCCGTTGTTGTTATTGTTATTATTTTGCCCGCCACTGGTATCATTGCTCGACTGCAGTGCGATGAAGTTCCCCTGTCCGTCGACAAAGTACAGTTGCCCGTTGTCGCCAGCTGTAAGTGAGCCCATCGAAAACGCGCCACCCGGACTAAAGATTGTCGTCACGGGCGTGTCAGAACTAAGGGTCTCAAAAGTCGCAGGAGCAATGCCTGCAGCCGCTGGAACAAAAAGGTCTGAGTCAGTAATGCGAATAACATCGTCAGCAGCATCATTAAGCACCACGTACAGGTTTACCTGATAGCCGTTTTGCGCGTTTGCACCTGCTGTGCTAAGCAGCGGCGACGACTGACTGTAGCCGGGCAGCGGAATGCTACGCAGCAGCTCGAGCGTTTCTCTGTCAAACACGTCGACAAAGCCACTTCCTGCCTCGCCAAAGCCCATCTCGCCAGAAACCGTGTACAGGCGATCGCGATAGGCAACAGGTGTCGAGGTCGAGCCAGCACCCGTCAAAGCAGAACTGCTCGCAGAACCAAGGCTGCCGTCAGCAGCAACACTTACCTGCGCCACAAAACCGTTGCGTGTTGTCACATAGGCAATGCCTCCACCAGTACCACCGCTGTTTTCGACATACAGAACAGGACTGCGCACGCCACCAGGAAGGGTGGCCGTGTCAATCACATCTCCTGCCGCAGTTCCTGTCACATGCGACACCAGCAGACCGTCATCGCCGGCAAACAGTGCCACGCTACTGGTGACTGCAGCACCCGCCCACAAAAAGCCGCCTGCTGTGGGGGAGGAGTACTCCCATACCAGATCACCGGTTGCCGCGTCCAGACAGAAGAACACGCCTTCGCTGGGATCCCACAAAGGACCTGCAGAACCGTACAGATAGCCGTCACGATAGATTAAAGCACCTGTTGCGTTTGCGCTTGGCCAGATGCTGCCAAAACCCTCGGAAACCCACAATGACTGCAAAGTGTCGGCATCAAAGGCCTCGACCTTGCCAGAAGAAATCGGCACAAACACCGTATTGTTGCCTGCTGCCAGCAAAGCTGTCTCTTGCCCGTAGGGTTCTGAAAGTGATTCTGTTTTTTGTATCTGTCCGGCAGTGTTTAACTTCCACAGAGTTGACCCACCAGCAATGTAGATGTAGTCACCAATTGTCACCGGTGACAAGCTAACAAAACCGTTGCTGACCGAGTGTGTCCAAGCCGCCTCTGCTAGCTGCGGAGGAGCAGGAGTTGCAGCACTAACAACAGCAGAGTTAAACACGTTACCACGGAAGGAATTCCAGCCTGCCACTGACAGTTCTGGTCCAGACTCCTCCTCTGCTGAAACAGTTACGAGGGCAAAGGGGCGGGTGATGTCACTTGCAACGCCCACTGCAGGACGTTGCGCACTGAGCAGATAGCTGCCCGGCTGGTCAAACTGAAGTGTTGCCACGCCCGCTGTATTGGTGAAAATGCCCCGCGGGGTCGTTGCGCCAACGTGGCTATCCCCCACCGGGTCAATCAAGATTTCTGCATCAGCAATCGCCACCGAAGGTGGAACGCCAAAGGTCATCATGTCATTGATAAGCCCCAGCAGCGTAACATCAAGATTTTCTCCTAAAGGAATGCTATAGGTATCACGGTCAAAAAAGGTCAGGCGGCCAGTAAAAGTCCACTCAAAGCCCAGTATGTCAATGTGGTCGCCGTCTTGCACGGGATAGGTAGTCTCGAGGTAACCCCATCCCCCGTCATCTGGCATCATCTGGTTGATGGCAAACATCCAAAAGGCACCAGACGCTCCCGTATCCGAGGCACCCAGACCATCAATGGTCACCAGACCAACGTTATTTGCCACCATTTTGCTTGCCGCAGCACCTGCTCCGTAGGTCTGCTCAAGATATTCAGCCACCACGTGAACCGGCGTGATAAAGCCCGGGTCAGCCAGGGTTATGCCAATGCCATAGCTGTCCCACGGCTGGTGTTCCAGCGTGACTTCGCTGGGGGCAATGCGCGTTACTGACGTATGCTCGACACGCAGAGAAACCGTGATTTCCTGTGCCCAGGCAGTCGGAATAAAGGCAAGCATCGACAGGCAGAGTACGACCAATACCGTCATGATTTTCAGACTGAATAGCCTGCGATTTCTGGACGTTCTCTCTCCCCTTAAGGTACTACAACTTTCCTTGGTGCCAGGCGCGAACGCCCATGCTTTGTTAGTGCAGTGCATCTGTTTTCCTCCTTCGCTCTTTGCGACGGAGAGTGTGTTCGGATTGTCTGCGGTGTAGACAGCTCCGTTCTTTCCCGCCGAAAGACAGATACTGGTGTTCTCTGATTGGTAGGTCTTCCGGCTTAAAGGTCAAGTGAGGGCGAACACCTTCCCAGCGCGACTGCGCCAGTGGTCTCTCTGTTCACGCCTCGTCCCTTATCACGGCAACGGGGGTTGCGCTGGATTTGCACCAGCTTCCCTCTTCGTCTCTGCGCAGATCCGCTGCGCCAAGAACCAATAGAGCGTCCTAACAGTGTAGCAGAAATTTCGCCCTCTGCCAGATACTTCTGCAATAATATGTGACGGGACATTTTAGGAAAGACTTGAACAGACAGCAGAAACACCGAGGAGCAGAACATGCACTACAATGCAGTTTTTTGGGCGATTATTGTCATAGTCATACTAGGTTTTGCCTGGCGACAGGTTCGCGCGGCTTTGAATCGTTCACGCATGAGCGACACGCTGCCACCAGAACTCGCAGGCATCTACGACCAAGACGAGTACGCTCGTCAGCAGCAGTACCAGCGCATCAATGGAAAACTTGGCTTGATCAGCAGCAGCTTTTCGACCTCGATTTTGCTTGCCTTGCTGTTCTTGGGTGCTTTTGGCTGGCTGGAACACCTGCTGCAGCTACACGTGACGACTGATTATGTCCTGCTGCCCCTGGTCTTTCTCGCCATTATGCTAGTACTTGCAACCGTCGAAGATCTGCCCTTTGACTACTATGACACCTTTGTCATCGAAGAACGCTTTGGCTTTAACAAAACGACCAAAAAGACCTTCTTTGGCGACGTGCTCAAAGGTCTGATTCTTTCGCTGATAATGATGTCGATTACGGTGGGCGTCATCGCCTTTCTGTACTACCAGATTCCCCAGTGGTTTTGGCTTATCGCTTGGGGAGTATTGACCTTTTTCAGCGTGATTATCGGTTATTTTTACTCGCAACTGATAGTGCCCCTGTTCAACAAACAGACGCCACTACCCGAAGGAGAGTTGCGCGACGCACTATTCGAACTAAGCAAAAGGACAGACTTCCCCATCAAAGACGTCTTTGTTATTGACGGCTCGAAGCGCAGCACCAAAGCAAATGCCTACTTTGCTGGCTTTGGCAAACGCAAGCGCATCTGCCTGTACGACACGCTGATTGACGACCTAAGCACCGAAGAAATCGCAGCCGTCCTAGCACACGAGATTGGGCACTACAAAAAACGTCATGTCCCTATCATGATGGCAATCAACATCGCACAAACGGGATTCCAGCTGTGGCTGATGTCGCTCTTTTTGGGCAGCAGCACCCTGGCACTGGCACTGGGCAGCCCCAGCGGCGCACCATCGCTCATTTTGGGACTGCTTGCCTTTAGCTTTCTTTACGTTCCTCTGTCTGAACTGCTTTCGGTGGGAGAGAACGTCCTTTCCCGTCACAACGAATATCAGGCAGACGCCTTTGCTGCCCGCTATGGCTATGCAAAACCCCTGATGGAGGGACTGAAAACTATCTCTTCAAAGGCACTGGTGAACCTGACCCCTCACCCAGTAGTGGTGTTTTGGACCTACTCACATCCGACATTGTTACAGCGCATGAAAGCTCTGGGCCTGGGCGCACCAGATGCGCCTAGTCAGAATTAAAGTTGGCAGCCTGGTGTGCTCTGATGCAGAGTGCATCCAGGTGGGTGAGATTCGTGCTGAAATGAAAATCAGAAGGCGGAGCGTAGCAAGACCTACGTGAGCACTTCTGATTTTCACTTTTCAGTGCGGAGATCGCGCATCTGGTGCACTCTGCCCGTCTCGGATTTGTCGTAGTAGCTGTACTGCTTCTGGAGTAATACGGTCACTGATGGTGCTGCGTTTTGCTGTGCTGTCACGTTCGCGTTCTGTTTCACCGTAGGCAAAGGTCAATTGCTGGACAAACTCTGCCGCGCTGCGCCTGACTACTCCTTTGCCGAGTGTTGTCCACTGTATCAGAGCATCGCTGCTAACGATTTCAAGCTGTTTACCTGCGGCAATCGCCTGTTTTGCCAGGCGTTCGATGGTCGCATCTGCCGAGCTACCATAGTCAGAAAAGATGACCTTTACGCCCAGCGTATTTGTTTCTTTGCGGTCGCTGTCGGGGTTATTTTTGCCGTCAAACACAATGGTCGCCTGATAGTGCTGTCCCGCATAAGAGGCAACATCGGAAATCAGCGCGTCACGTGCTAAATCCCACTCGTCCGCTTGCGCTAGCGCAGCATAGGGATCCGCCTGGAATAGCAAGTTATAGCCATCAATCAACAAATATTTCATGAAATGATTTTAACATCTCATTCACATTGCACATATGCTTAGAGTGCTCCAGACGTTCAAGGTCAAGGAGGCTTGAAAGAATCAAAAATGCTAAGCGTAGTAAGCTACTCGTGCGTTTTTGATTTTTCAGACGACGCAGAGATTGGGCGTCTGGTGTGCTCTAAGCCTCGTCTTCTGCAAACTGGGAT
Source organism: Coriobacteriia bacterium (assembly GCA_009779395.1). GTDB lineage: Bacteria > Actinomycetota > Coriobacteriia > WRKU01 > WQUG01 > WQVN01. The sequence continues at coordinate 9,857 of WREJ01000011.1, read as the reverse complement.
AAGTACAGCTCGGCGTAGAACCCGTTTGCTGCGAGTAGTTCATCGTGGGTGCCGCTTTCTGCTATGCGGCCGTTTTGCATTACTACTATCAGGTCGGCGTCGCGAATGGTTGACAGGCGATGCGCTATGACAAAGCTGGTGCGTCCGCGGGTCAGCCGTGCCATTGCTGCCTGTATCAGTTTTTCGGTTCTGGTATCAACCGAGCTTGTAGCTTCGTCTAAAATCATGATAGGAGCATCGGTCAGAACAGCACGCGCAAGGGTCAGCAGCTGGCGTTGTCCCACTGACAGGTTTTGCGCGTCTTCTTGCAAAATAGTGTCGTAGCCATCAGGCAGTGCCCTGATAAAGTGGTCAGCAAAGGCAGTTTGTGCAGCCGCAATGATTTCTTCCTCGCTGGCACCCTCGCGCCCATAAGCAATGTTGTCACGAATTGTTCCGCTAAACAGCCAGGTGTCTTGCAGCACCATACCAAAGAGCTCACGTGTTGCCGCGCGCGTCATATCACGCGTATCAATACCGTCAACCTGTATGTGACCACCGTCGATTTCGTAAAAACGCATCAGCAGGTTAACAATAGTCGTCTTGCCCGCACCGGTCGGTCCTACAATAGCAATCATCTGGCCAGGATTGACCTGTAGTGACCACTCACGAATCAGCGGGGTCTCGGCTTCGTAGTCAAAACTGACATCGCACAAAGACACAGCACCCTGATGCTGCTGGGTGTGCTGGTCAGGCTCCTCCTCCTCTGCTTTTGTCGCGTCAGGTGCATCTTGCGGTTCTTCACCCTGTTCGAGTAATTCAAAGACGCGCTCGGCGGCGGCGATGGTGCCCTGGATGAGGTTGGTCATTTGTGCGGTGGTGATAAGTGGTTGCTGAAATTGGTGGACGTATTGGATAAAGGCGAGGATTAGTCCAATTTGCAGCCCGCCAATATTGATGCCCAGCAGCAGGACTTCGGGGCGTGTCAGCAGAGCGGCGCAGGCAACAATCAGAACGTACTGAATGTTGGTGACCAGGGTAAACAGCGGCATCAAAATGCTGGTCAAAAACTGCGCTTTCCAGGAACTGCCGTACAGCTTGTTGTTGGTTTCACGAAAGGTCTCCAGAGCGATTTTTTCGCGGTTGAAAGCCTTGATAATGTTGTGACCGCTGTAACTTTCTTCGATGTGATTGTTCAGTTGCCCCAGCTGCGCCTGTTGGCGATTGAAAAAACGCTGCGCACGCGGCGCGACCACCGTCGTCATCAGCAGGGCAAGCGGCAGCGCAATCAGCGAAATCGTCGCCAAGGCCCAATTAATGCTAAACATCATGACCAAAATACCGGCAAGCATCATGACCGAGGTCAGACTTTGGGTCATAATCTGCTGCAAGTTGGTGTTAATCAGGTCGATGTCGTTAGTGATGCGCGACAGGGTATCACCATAGGGATTCTTGTCAAAGTAACGCAGAGGGAGTCTGTCCAGTTTCTCTGACACCCTTTGGCGCAGACCCCAGATTTGTTTCTGCGTGATTGCCACTATCAGACGTTGCTGCAGGTAACTAAACACTGCTCCCAGCACGTACAGACACAGCACCCCTGCTAAGACCTGCGCAATAAAGTTAAAGTCGATGCTGCTTACCGCAAGACCACTGCCGTTTGTCTGCTGGATGGTCTGGGTGGTAAAGCGTGCTAGTTCATTAGTAGCCTCTGCCAGCAGACGAGGCCCAAAGACGATGGCAGTAACCCCCAGCAGGGCAAAAAGTGCTGCCAGCATCAGTCGCCAGCGGTCGTCTTTTAGCAGGCGTAGAAACTTTTTTGCTGTTCCCCTAAAGTCATCGACCTGTGCGGGGGGTGCGGTAATACCGGCAACCTGATTGGGACCACCTGGCTGGGTTCCTACCCCACGTGTCCGCTGAAAACGGTGGCGTTCTGCCTTAGTGTTTGTTGCTGCCATGGCGCGCCACCTCCTCTGCGGTTAGCTGAGAAGCGGCGATTTCTTGATAGACCGTGTTTTCTGCCATTAGCTGGTCGTGTGTGCCTCTGCCACAGATTGTGCCCTCTTCGAGGACAATGATTTGGGTGGCATCCTGGATTGTTGTGATGCGCTGGGCAACAATCAGCATGGTGCTGTCAGCAAGCAGCGGTTTCAGCGCAGCACGCAAACGAGCATCGGTCTGCAAATCAAGTGCCGAAAAACTGTCGTCAAACAGGTAGACTTCGGGGGCTTTAAGTATCGTGCGCGCAATAGCAAGCCGCTGCCTTTGCCCGCCAGAAAAATTCTTGCCACCCTGTGCGACTGCTGCGTTTAGCTGCTGTGGCAGATCACTGATAAAATCCCAGGCTTGGGCGATTTTCAGAGCAGCAATGACCTCTTCGTCGCTTGCACGAGGATTGCCAAAGCGCACGTTGTCTGCCACGCTGCCGCTAAACAGCACTGCCTTTTGGGGGATATAGCCAATGCGTTGGCGCAGGTCTTTTTGGCGATAATCGCGCAGGTCAACACCGTCAAGCAAAATTGTGCCAGAAGTGACATCGTACAGACGCATCGCCAGATTCATGATGGTCGATTTCCCCGAGCCCGTCGACCCAATAATAGCAAGGGTCTCGCCGCGCCGCGCAGTAAAGCTGATGTCGCTTAGTGCTGCAACTTTGCTGACCGTACCGTCCTCGCCTTCAAAGTGGAAGCTGACGCGCGCAAATTCCAGCGAAGTATCGTGTGACTTTGTGTGCTGGACTTGCTCTGCCTCCTTTTCTGCTTTTGTACTTTTACACACAATTGGATCGGTAATAGCGGGGAGGGTGTCCAGTACCTGCATGACGCGCTCGGCACTGACGCTGGCGCGCGGTACCATTATCATAATCATTGACAGAAAGATCAGCGAGTACAGCACCCACATGACGTACTGCATAAATGCCATTAGGCTGCCTAGTTGTAGCTCCCCTGCTGCAATGTGGTGTCCGCCAAACCAGACGATTGCTATGGTGGTTATCTGGATAACAAACATAGCAAAGGGCATCAGCACAATCATGATTTTGTAGGCGCGAATGTTGGCGTCAGTCAGATCATCATTTGCTGCCCGGTAGCGGTCTTGCTGAAAGTCTTGTCGGTTAAAGGCACGAATGACGCGCACGCCGGTCAGACCCTCGCGCGCGATTAGGTTTAGGTGGTCGGTCTTTTTCTGGATGCCACGAAAAATGGGCATAACATATTTCACCGTTAAGAAAAACAGTACAGCAAACACGGGAATAACAGCAGCAAAAATCCAGGAAAGCTGGGCGTTCTCGACAAAAGCAAGGGTAAAGGCAACGATGATAAAGATTGGTGAAGTCAGTGCCAGGCGCAGCAGCAAAAAGCTGACCTGCTGGATTTGCTGGATGTCATTGGTCGAGCGAATAATCAGCGATGCTGTCGAAAAACGGTTCATTTCGACGAGGGAAAAATTGCTGACAGCAGCAAAAACCGCCTCGCGCAAATCACGCGCAAGACCTGCAGAAACACGCGAACAAAGAAAGCCAGCAAAGGTCGCTGCAATACCCGTCAAAAGGGTCACCAGCAGCATACGACTGCCCATCTGCCACAGATAAGCCGTCTGCGTTGCGTAAGTCGCCACGACATCAGAATCTGCTGGCACGCCCTTGCGCACAATGCCAATGTCGACAATATTGCTCATCAGGTTGGGCAGATACATCTGAAAGCCGACCAGTGCCAGAGTCGAGACAACAATGAGGGCAAGCTGGACAGGATAGGGCTTTAGGTAACGCAGGAAGAGTTTGACCATGCGAGAAACCTAGGGCGCAGACGGCGTGGTCTGTACTCCTAAAACGACAACACTGCCCACCAAGACCTTGCTGCCTGCCGCTGGCATCTGACTGATAACCTCACCTGCTGCCGTTGCTTGATTAGGCGGCAGAGTCACGACCAGACCAGCATCTTGCAAGATTTCAGTTGCGCGCGACACGGGCATACCCGTCACGTCAGCAAGCACCAGTTGCACCGGGTCAAGTGGCTCACCTGTTGACACCACCACAACAATCACCGAATCTTTGGGGACCACATCTCCGGCTGCAGGGCTTTGCAGTACAACGAAATTTTCAGGCACGTTTAAGTCTGGGCCGCGCACAACACTGATGTCCAGATGTACGTTCTCGAAAATGGCGTAGGCAGCTGCTTCTTCAAAGCCAACAACATCAGGCACAACTACCATGTCAGCGGCAACAGTTCCGTCTGCGGCAAGCACCAGCGAAACAGGAGAACCTGCCAGCACCTCTTCGCCCTCGGCGGGGGTTGTTTGGATGACGGTTCCTGGTTGTGCGCCCTGCGGCGTGTCCTCGGCGGGCGCCGTTGAGACCTGCCCCATGCTAAGGCCGGCTTTCTGGAGCTCTAACTCTGCCTCGTCAACACTCAGTCCAATCAAGTTGGGCACAAGCACGTGCGAGACAACCTGTTCGGGTGGGGGCGGCGGGCTAAGGTCCAGGCGTTCGGACACCACATATCCCAGGGCAAGCAGTGCCGCGATGATGACGCCAATGATGACCCAAGCGACCTTGCTTTTGACCTCTGGCTGCGCGACCAGCGATGCCGTGTCGGGTATTTGCGCCGAAACGCGCCCTTTTTCGACCGATGAACTTTTGTAATGCACAATTTGCGGAGACAGTCCAGCGTCCCGCAGCTTGACAGCGGCTTCTTCTGCTTCCATCCCAAGAACGTCAGGCAAATTGACCTGGACGCGCTCGTTAATAGAAGGGCCGCTGGAAACCAGCAGCAGCGAATCAAGGTCGGGCGAGACCAGTGTACGCGCAGCGGGATGTTGATCCATGACAGCACCCTTGGTGATGTTGTCGTTGTAGTCGTAAATGACACGCGGCTTCAGACCGATTTCTGCCAGTTCTTCAAGGGCAACACCCTGACTTTTGCCCATAACATCAAGCATGCGAATGTCATTCTGCTCGATTTTTGCCAGCTGCTTTTCATCGAGTGGTCCTGTTGAAACCACAACAACAATCCGCGACCCGCTGGGTATGGTATGGGTGTATTCAGGCATGGGTGGGCGTGCTCCTTAGCGTGACATTTTACTGCTCGCGTCTAGTCTAGCACAGCGTGCCCTGTGGTACCTGTGCCATCAAAGGGTATTCAGATAATCCCTATACGCAAGTTCTATACCCTCGCGCAGGCTGGTACCTGCTGTCCAGCCCAGCGCGGCGATTTTGCTGCTGTCGAGCAATTTACGAGGAGTACCGCTGGGCATTGTGCAATCCCAGATGATTTCTGGTTTGTGGACGTCCTCTTCCTTGTTAGCGTACACGACGCTGCTGACGATGTCTGCCAGCTGAGCAATGCTGACTTCCTGACCAGACCCTATGTTAATCCAGTCGCCGACATCACTTGCGCTGTAGTTTTGCGCGCACATGATGGCTGCTGCTGCCAAATCATCAGCAAAAAGCAGTTCGCGTAGGGGACTGCCGTCACCCCATAGGGTCACCGTCGCAGCACCCGTGATTTTTGCCTGGTGAAAATGCCGCAGCAGCGCAGGCAACACATGGCTGGTTTCGGGGTCATAGTTGTCCCCCAGACCGTACAGATTGGTCGGCATCAGCGAGTAAAAATCAGCGCCGTATTGCTGGCGGTAATAGACGCACAGCTTCAGAGCAGCGATTTTTGCTAGGGCATACGCCTCGTTGGTTGGTTCTAGCGGACCGGTCAACAGGGCACTCTCTTCAATTGGCTGAGGTGCCAGACGCGGATAAATGCAGGATGAGCCAAAGTTCACCAACCTTTTGCTGCCCTGTGCGTAGGCAGCCTGTATTACATTGCTTGCAATCGCTAGGTTATCAGCAAGAAATTCGACGGGCTGGGCACGGTTAGCAGCGATGCCACCAACACGCGCTGCTGCCAAAAAGACGTATGCTGGCTGGTACTGCGCAAAAAAGTCATTCGTGGACGGGCGGTCGCGCAAATCCAGTTGCGTAGAATCGCGGGTCAGCAGGTTGTGGTAGCCTTGCTGCGCCAGTTCACGCAACAAAGCAGAGCCAACCATACCAGCATGTCCAGCAACATATATCAGGTCGTCGTGTTTCATCACTGCAGTTTCTGTGCTTCTTTGATGTCGGCTGCTACCATCATCGCTGCAAGTTCTTCTACGCTTGTTTGCGCCTTCCAGCCCAGTACCTCGTATGCCAGACTGGCATCACCCAGCAGCTGGTCGACTTCTGTCGGACGAAAATAACGAGGGTCGATTTCGATAAGGGTCGTGCCCGATTCAGCACAAATGCCGCGTTCTTGGGCGCCCTCTCCCACCCATTGCAAGGTAATGCCTGCCTCGGCAAACGATAACTCGGCAAAACGGCGTACCGACACCATGCGACCGGTTGCAATGACCAGGTCACGAGGCACATCTAGTTGCAGCATCTGCCACATGGCTTCTGCGTATTCGCCGGCGTAACCCCAGTCGCGCGTGGCATCCAAGTTGCCCAGGTACAGCACATCTTGCATACCCAGCTTGATACGAGCAACCGCGCGGGTAATCTTGCGGGTCAGAAAGGTCTCGCCGCGCCGCGGGCTTTCGTGATTAAACAGAATGCCGTTGCAAGTGTACATGCCGTAAGCCTCGCGATAGTTCACGCAAATCCAGTACGCGTACAGCTTTGCGGCGGCGTAGGGGCTGCGCGGACGAAAAGGCGTCGTCTCGCTTTGTGGCGGCGCGCTGGCACCAAAAAGCTCGCTGGTGCTTGCCTGATAAAAGCGTGTCGTGTCAGTCAGCTTGCAAATACGAATGGCTTCTAGCAGGCGGAGTGCGCCCAAAGCATCAACTTGTGCGGTGTATTCAGGCGTCTCGAAACTGACCTGAACGTGTGACTGCGCCCCCAGATTGTACAGTTCAGTGGGACGAATCTCTTGCACCAGACGAATCAAATTAGTAGCATCAGTCAAATCCCCAAAATGCAGGTAAAAGCTGCCTTTTTCTGCGGCTGTTGCAAGATTAGGTGTCACATCAATGTCATGCGGGTCAACGTACAGGTGATCAACACGCGCCGTATTAAAGCTGGAACTGCGCCGTTTGATGCCATGCACCTCGTAGCCCTTGTCCAGCAGCAATTCTGCCAAATAGGCACCGTCTTGACCGGTGATGCCAGTAATCAGTGCAACCTTACGGTCACTTTCTGCAGGGGATGCGCTATCGTGCATCGTCATCGTGCCTCCTTTCGGCAGGCTGCTTGTCAGGGGATTGCTGTTTTGTGCCCCCCACGATTGTATCAAGACGAGCAGCAGCACGCTGCTCCCAGCCAAGATCGCCGGGGGTAAAAAATGCCCCGCGCTGCAAACCATCAGGCAAATACTGCTGTTTGACCCAGCCCTGTGGATAGTTGTGCGGGTACTGGTAGGCTCCATACTGGTCACTGCCCGGTCGCGTACGGTCGCGCAAGTGACTGGGTACTGGTCGTGCTGGTCCGCTCTCTACCTCTGCCAAGGCGCGCGCGATACCCTCACAGGCGGCGTTACTTTTAGGCGCAAGCGACAGGTAAGTCGCAGCCTGCGCCATGTTGATGCGGCATTCGGGCAGCCCAATCACTTCGGTCGCGCGAAAGGCAGCGTTTGCAATCAGCAGTGCCTGCGGGTCGGCGTTGCCCACATCTTCCGAGGCAAAAATCACCATACGTCGGGCAATAAATTTGGGATCCTCGCCGCCGTGCAGCATACGCGCCATCCAGTACAGCGCAGCGTCTGGGTCACTGCCCCGCATCGATTTTATAAAGGCAGAAATCACGTCGTAATGCATGTCGCCGCCCTTGTCGTAGGGCAGCATCCGCGAAGGCATGACATCTTGGACCAGCTGCAGCGTAATACGCGCCTGGTCGCTGCTTTGGTCGCTGGTCTGGTCAGTGCTTTGGTCAGTGCTTTGGTCAGTGGTAGTGTCGGCAGAGCTTTCGCCCGCGTGGGGGAGTCTGTCCATTTGTGCCAGCTGAGCTGCCAATTCTAAAGAAGTCAGTGCCACGCGCGCGTCTCCGCCTGCGGTCAGGGTCAAGGCATCAAGGGCGTCTGCGTCAACGACCACGCTGTCTGCCAGTCCGCGCTGGTCAGTCACAGCACACAGCAGCAGTTCAGAAATGTCGTCGTCACTCAGTGCCGTCAACTCTAAAACACGCGAACGACTTACCAGCGGCGAGTTGACCTCAAAGTAGGGGTTTTCTGTCGTCGCACCAATCAGCACAACAATACGATCCTCGACAGCATGCAACAGAGCATCCTGTTGTGACTTTGAAAAACGGTGAATCTCGTCAATGAACAAGATAGTGCGCTGCCCCTGCAAAGCCAGCCGGTCGCTGGCGTCTTTGATGGCACGCCGTAAATCGCTTACGCTGCCTGTCACTGCAGAAACTTCCTCGAAGTGAGCTGCGGTACGTGCCGCAATAATGCGCGCAAGAGTTGTCTTTCCCGTGCCAGCAGGACCAAAAAACAGCAGACTAGACAGGGCATCAGCGGCAATCATTCGCCGCAGATAGCTGTCTTTGCCCACCACAGCAGTCTGCCCCACAAACTCGTCCAAAGTACGCGGCCGCATACGAACCGCAAGGGGCGCAACCTTTGCACGATTTGCCGCCGCCTGTTCATCAAACAGCGAGTTTTGGGTATTTGTCCTAGCAGCAGCCATGGCGCAATTATCCCATATTAGGCGACTTTATCAGAGGAGAGCGTCCAGCACACAAAAGTGCCTGCCAATTCGAGGTCGCAACTGGTGAACCTGCGTTAGCAGGTGGGTGTCCGCACCGGGTTCTTCAGTTTCCACAAGATTGCAGGTTACCCTGCAATGCGAGGATATCTGTCCTCCCCGGGATAAATTAAGACTCCCGAATTCGTAAGTGTTGGTTCGACCGTACGAATCGACCTCGAATCGGCAGGCACTTCATGAACCACCTTCATTGTACCGTGAGGGGCATATAAACGTCTACTTAAATTGGGTAACACTTTGTAGCAGGGCACACCAGGCTCGACCTGGGGTCTCTGCACAAGGTGTATGTTAGTAACTCAAAACCTGCAACTCCATCTCACGTTTGCTGCGTCTGGTAGCACTGACCAACACAATCAAGCCAGCAATCGCCATCAGTAGCAGCGCCATACCAAAGTTCCCCACATCAAGACCTGTAGGTGGCACAAAGAAGTCAGTATTGGTAAAGTCTGCCGTATTGGCAGCTTCGCCAAGTGTCTGCTCCCCAGTACTCAGCGAAACATTCGGCGTATCTGCTGGTGGGTTAATAATGCTCGTATCGATGACACCATCAGTGTGTACGATAACACTCGGTGTGTAGTCAGATACTGGTAGTTCTATTGCTGTGTATCTGGTTCCTACATGAGTATCGATAAAGACCAAGGTCTGATTGTGAGTCAAAGCTACGGTTCTGGTAACTTCATCAGTAAACTCGATGACAGGACCAATGGTCTCGTTTGTCACACTGTCAATAATCTGTGCTCGATAGATGATAGGTGGTGTTGCTGTTGTTGCAAGGGAGGGAGAACTCAGCCTGATATCAAAGTCAAATGCTCTGAGCAAGTCTGGCATGATTCCTGTTGCTGTCTTTGATATGCGAAGTCCACCTGTTGCCAGAGGGTCTGTTGGATCTATTTCGACGTTTCTGACGAATGTGTTGGTGAAAGTTAGAGCTGTTTCTAAATCTTCCAGCTTGCTACCCAGTATGTCACCTGGTAGAACTTCCTGTACCAAGATTGCACTGACGTAGTTTGCACCCGTTTCTGAATCAGGTAGCACTATGAAGGTGACTTGATACACCGTCGGGTCAAAAGTCATTGTTTCTGTTGTGGTATTGCTAAAGGTATCGTTTCTTTCACTAATGCGATAGGTAAAGAGGCCAGGTTGCGAGAAGT
>WREJ01000010.1 GCA_009779395.1 Coriobacteriia bacterium | reverse complement strand
CTGTTGCGCCAAATTGATTCTCTCCCCATCCCCAGAGAGTGCCATCTGGTTTGATGCCAAGAGAGTGAGCAGATCCTGCAGAAAAAAGTGTTGCTGCTGGCGTGATACCTGAAGAACTGAAAGCTGAAAAGCCACTTGTAGCTACAGCTGGTGCCTGATTGGGTACAAAGCCGTCATCTACTGCTGTTACAACTGGCTGAAAAGCAGCCTGAACAGGCTGAAAAGCCGACTGCACAGCAGAAGAATTGGCGACAGCAAAGAGTGGTAGTGCTAGCAGCAAAATCGCTAGCAGCAAAATTACACTTTTGGACCTTTTCAGGTGCCCTCTGCTGGGGGCATTTGACGTTCTGGCAGTCATGCTTGTCCTCACTATAAAAATCATGTTTTAACACACAAAGGTGCCGTTACTCGTTACAGCAAAATATTGTAACAGCTATAGCCTCATTTTCCCAAAATATTCATGATTGGGGAAATTGCGCCGTTATCTGCTGTATTGCTGCTGCGATGTCGAGTTCTTGATAGTTGCGCTCAGCAATGATTTCTTGTGCGCGCTGTGCAATCTGAGAGGGATTCAGGCCGTCTGTGTTGATGCGGCGTGCCGTATAACCACAGTAGTGCTGCAGCCAGTCAAGCAATAGCTCGAAGGCTGATTGCTGGGCAGCCAAAGTGTTGACCGTATAGCCACGACTGCTGTCCATGCGGGCGTGCATGGTCGCAGGATTGCCGTGCACAAAAATAAGCTCACCGGCAGAGGGTGCTGGCAGGTCTAATAGTTGACGTGCACGCTGCTGCCACAACTGGGGAGGGTAAAAGGCAAAGGTATCAAGGGGACTACGATCAATGATAAGTAGCTGTGCGGGGTCAGCACTGACAAGCGCATTTTTGCGACCCAGCTGAGTAAAGATCCATGATTGGACAGACTCCGCATCTTGGATGTCAAGTGTATCCATCGCATGACCAACACGACGCGCCATGGGTTCTGGCCACTCGGGGTAGATGCTTGCCGCAGGCAGCTGACGTGCTAGGTGCTTGCGCAGGGTCGATTTGCCCGCGCCGACTGTTCCCATCAGGTAGTAGCGTCGCTGTTTCACCGCTTTAGCACGCCTTTTAGGTACGCGCCCGTGTACGAGCCTTTTGTCTGGGCGACCTGTTCTGGTGTGCCGCTGGCGACAACGCGGCCGCCTGCTTGCCCTCCTTCGGGGCCCAGGTCAATAATGTAGTCCGCGCTTTTGATGATGTCTAGGTTGTGTTCGACTATCAGGACGGTATTACCCGCATCAACCAGACGTTCTAGCACCAACAGCAGCTGGCGCACATCGTCAAAGTGTAGGCCTGTGGTGGGCTCGTCTAAAATGTAAAAGGTTCTGCCCGTGCTGCGCCGTTGTAGCTCGCTTGACAGTTTGACACGCTGGGCCTCTCCGCCGCTTAAGGTCGTTGCTGCCTGACCCAGACGAATATAGCCCAGTCCAACGTCAAACAGCGTTTGTAGTTTGCGCTTGACAGGCGGAATGTTTTCAAAAAAGCTCAGTGCTTCTTCGACGCTCATTTCTAGTATGTCGCTGACGCTTTTGCCGCGATAGGTCACCTGCAGGGTCTCGCGGTTGTAGCGTTTGCCGCCACACACCTCGCAGGGCACGTAAATGTCAGGCAAAAAGTGCATCTCGATTTTAATCTGACCGTCACCCTTGCATGCCTCGCAGCGACCGCCAACAACGTTAAAGCTAAAACGCCCCGGAGCATAACCACGCGCCTTTGCCTCGGGCGTCGAAGACAGCAGGGCACGAATGTCGTCCCACACCCCCGTATAGGTGGCAGGATTTGAACGGGGAGTACGTCCAATAGGGCTCTGATCAATGTCAATAACCTTGTCGAGTGCGCCCAAACCACTAACTTCATCGTAGCTGCCAACACGGCGGCGCGCACGCTGCAATTTGTTAGCAAGCAGCGGTGCCAGGGTGTCAGTGATAAGGGATGACTTCCCGCTGCCAGAGACCCCTGTGACCACCGTCAAGCATCCCAGAGGAATGTCAACGGTAATGTCACACAGGTTATTTTCAGCAGCACCGGTCAGCTTGATGTCGCCGCGATTGGGCTTTCTGCGCTTATGCGGTACAGGAATCTCGCGCCGCTTGCTTAGGTAGTCAGCCGTCAGTGACTTGCGGCTGCGCTCTACCTGTTTTGGTGTACCCTGTGCAACGACTTCACCACCGTGTTCGCCCGCGCCCGGCCCCATGTCAATCACGTGGTCTGCTGCACGAATGGTATCCTCGTCATGCTCGACCACAATCACGGTATTGCCCAAATCACGCAGCCGTTCAAGGGTCGCAACCAGCCGCGCGTTGTCACGCTGGTGCAAGCCAATGCTTGGTTCGTCCAGTATGTAGAGCACGCCCATCAGTCCCGCACCGATTTGTGTTGCCAGGCGAATGCGCTGGGCTTCCCCACCCGAAAGAGTTGCCGTAGCACGCTCGAGCGTCAGGTAATCCAGTCCCACGTCGACCAGAAAATGCAAACGTTCGATTATTTCTTTGTTGACACGCGCAGCGATTGCCAAATCGCGATCACTTAAGTGCAGATTTTCGAAAAAGTTCAGCGAATCCTTGGCTGCCATCGACGTGATTTGGAAGATGTTTTTCTCTCCCACGGTAACCGCAAGAATCTCGGGCTTTAGACGTGCGCCGCCGCAGGTCTTGCAGGGAATGACTGCCATGAAGCGCTCCATTTTTGTGCGCACCAGGTCAGAATCAGACTCTGAATGTTTGCGCATGACCTCGGCAACAGCACCGTTCCAGGTGCTAAACCAATGCGTCTTTCGACCACTGCGCGTCAGGTAGTTGACCTGGATGCGCTCGTCCCCCGTTCCGTAAAGAAACTTGTCGCGGACAGCCTGCGGCAGCTTGTTCCAGGGAGTGCTGACCTCGACCCCCAGATACTGAGCAATTGCGGCAAGCATCTGCGGATAGTAGTTGCCCCCCATACCAAAGGGTGCGATCGCGCCATCAGCTAGCGACAGTTCAGGATCAGGCACAATCAGCGCGGGGTCAACTTCAAGGCGCGAGCCCAGACCACTACAGTCAGGACAGGCTCCGTAAGGTGCGTTAAAGCTAAAGTCACGCGGAGCAAGTTCACCCAGCGATATGCCGTGTTCGGGGCATGCCAAAGCCTGCGAAAAGGTCTGCATGTTTTCGCCGGTGTTTTCCTCACCCGTTAAAATGGTCACGACTCCGTCTGCAATACGCAGCGCAACCTCGACACTGTCAGTCAAACGAGAGCGTGCATTTTCACGCAGCACAATGCGGTCAACAACAAGGTCGATGTCGTGCTTGAACTTTTTGTCAAGGTCGATGCGTTCGTCCAGACTGCGCAAAGTACCGTCAACACGCACGCGCGAAAAGCCTTCAGCACGCAAGTCCTCGAACAAGCGGGCAAACTCCCCCTTGCGCCCGCGAATCACCGGTGCTAAAACCTGCAGTCGCTCGCCTGCAGGCAGCTGCATAATCACGTCAACAATCTGATCAGGAGTCTGGCGGCTAATCTCGATGCCACATTCGGGACAGTGGGGAATACCAATACGCGCAAACAACAGACGCAGGTAGTCATAGATTTCGGTCACTGTACCCACCGTCGAGCGGGGGTTTTTGCTGGTCGTCTTTTGGTCAATAGATACAGCAGGCGACAGTCCTTCGATGTAATCAATGTCGGGCTTGTTCATCTGCCCCAAAAACTGACGCGCATAGGCAGAAAGCGACTCGACGTAACGCCGCTGCCCCTCGGCGTAAATTGTGTCAAAAGCAAGCGAAGACTTTCCACTACCAGAAAGCCCCGTAATCACAACCAGCTTGTCACGCGGTATCTGCAGGTCAATATTCTTTAGATTATGCTCGCGCGCACCCTTAATCGCAATCTTTTCCAGCGCCAACGCTCACTTCTCCTTCAAAATCGCCCGCCGCCAAACACCCAACTTAGGGTATCCTTACTATTGTAGCAAGGACTGCGAGAGGGACAATGGAAAGCATCAAAACAGCAAAACATTCAAGCGGCGACAGCGGCATTACCTGTGTTGGTGGACGTGTTGACAGCTCTTCTGAGGGAGGGCGTCCAGAACAAAAACGGGCAACAATGCAGCTAGCAAAAAGCCACGCGCTGGTCGACTTTACCGGTACCCTAGACGAGGCACAGGCTGCTTTGGGATACGCTGCTGTTGCGGCACAATCTGTGGCAAGCGAGTACGCTGCACTGCGCGATGTTGCTGACTGTTTAATCTGGATGCAGCGACAGATATTTCAGGCAGGCACAATTCTTTTAGGTGCGGCAGCTGCAGATGCAGCACCAAATCACCCCTGGGACAAATTGCTCGCAGACATTGAAGAGCGCAACGAACACTTTGCCCCTGCTGCAGCAGCACAGGGTTTCATCTTGCCCGGCGGGTCAGAACTTGCAGCACGTATAGAACTAGCGCGCACAGCAATTCGCAGACTAGAGCGCAGCTATTGTGCGAATTTTCAGCACATGGACGCACTCCCCGTCTTTAATCGCCTGTCAACTTTAGCTTTCACCCTTGCACGCTATAGTAATGAAACTCAAAAGGTGAATGAGACACTACTCTAGGAAGTCGCGTAACTTAGCGGCATAACTGGGATGACGTAGCTTATTGAGAGTCTTCGACTCTATCTGGCGAATACGTTCGCGGGTTACGCCAAACTCACGGCCTACCTCTTCGAGGGTTCGTGCGTGTCCGTCCAGCAAACCAAAACGTAGCTCGACCACTTTGCGCTCGCGTTCTGATAGCTCGTCCAGTACACGATTCAGCCCCTCTTGCAGCAGCGTGTGACCAGCAGCCTCGGACGGACCTGCCACCAGCGTATCCTCTAAAAAGTCACCCAGCTGGCTGTCCTCTTCTTCGCCAATAGGAGTCTCGAGCGACACGGGTTCTTGGCTAATCTTAAGAATCTCGCGAATACGGTCGCCGTCCAGACCCATCTTTTCACCAATTTGTTCTGGTGTGGGGTCTTCTCCCAATTCTTGTACCAACTGACGCTGAATGCGCACCAGCTTGTTGATGGTTTCTACCATGTGCACAGGAATACGAATGGTGCGTGCCTGGTCAGCAATAGCACGCGTGATTGCCTGACGAATCCACCAAGTCGCATAGGTCGAGAACTTGAATCCCTTTGTGTAGTCGAACTTTTCGACCGCACGAATCAGACCCAGATTGCCCTCTTGAATCAAGTCGAGAAATGACATTCCACGACCGATATATTTCTTTGCAATGGACACAACCAGACGCAAGTTGGCCTCGACCAGACGTGATTTTGCTTCCAGTCCAATCTGTTCTTGGCGAATCAAGCGACGTTCAACCGGACGGGGCAGCGTGATTTCTCCTTCGTCTGCCGCCTCGAGTTCTGCGGTTGCCTCGAGTCCAATCTCGATTTTCTTTGCCAGGTCAACCTCTTGTGCTGCTGTCAGCAGATTAACCTTGCCGATTTCTTTCAGGTACATACGCACGCTGTCAGTCGTCATAGTAACCGAGACATAGCGTTCCCGTGTGCTTTGCTTGCCCTTCTTTTGGCTGGGCTTTGCTGTCTCGCGGATAATGGACTCTAGCTCGCGAATATCAATGTCAGTAGAGGGCTTGCTCGACGAGAGCTTTTCGATGGATTCAACATCAACTTCGACGCCTTCGCTGTCTTCATCGATGCTTACCGCAATCTCGACATCAGAATCAACACTTTCGCCGGCAATACTCTCGTCGGCTTCGTCAATGTCATCAACACTGTCGTCAGATTCGTCTGCGTCATCAGACCCGTCCGCGCCACCACGCAGACTATGCGTGTCATCATCTTCGCTGTCACTAGAGTCATCATCAAGCAGCGCAAGCATTTCGTCACCATCAACGTCTTCTTTTGCGATGGCATCGTCGATTTTTATGCCCTGACTTTTGATGAAGCTGTAAATTCTGTCAGCATCGAAATCTTCTTCGACAGCGTGAATCAGCGATTCTTGGATGTACTCGTCACTCAACTGCCCAATGGTCTTGCCTTCGCTAATCAGAACACGAAAATGCTCTGCCAGTTCTTCATCAAAGTTGATTTGCTCGATAAAGCTGTCGACTTCTGCTGCTGTTGACTTTGCGGTCTCTGCAGCTTTTGCCGCTGCTGCTTTTTTCGCCTCTTTTGACGTAGCTTGTGGTGCAGCTTTTTTTGCGGGTTTTGTCTTTGCTGCTGCTTTCGCCGGGACTTTTGCTGCAGGCTTTGCCTTAACGGGTGCTTTTTTCGCTACTTTCGCTGCAGGCTTTGCTTTCGGAGCAGCTTTTGCCACAGGCTTTGCCTTGGCAGGAGCTTTTTTCGGCGGAGTTTTTGCCTTAGCAGGTGCTTTCTTCGCTACTTTTGGTGCAACCTTTGCTTTCGGCGCAGCTTTTGCTACAGCTTTTGCCTTTGCCGGTGCTTTTTTCGCTGCAGGCTTTGCCTTAATAGGAGCTTTTTTCGCCGTCTTTGGCGCAGCCTTTGCTGCTGGCTTTGCCGCAGGTTTTGCTTTTGCCGCAGCTTTTGCTTTAGTGGTAGCCTTAGGGCTAGCTTTAGCAGTGGTTTTGGTGGCAGTTTTCGCGCCACCAGTCGCTTTTTTGCTCTTTGCGTTTTTCATGCTCACATCCTTGACACGGTTATTTTGGCACGGCTATTGAAAGCGCTGTGCGCGTATCTGGTGAAGTTCTTGACTTGCCTGCGCCAAGTCCTCAAGTAAGGCCTTGGTGTCATCCCCCTTTTGAAGATCGCTGCGAATCAATCGTATTTTTCGCTCAAGGGCAGATTCTCGCAGTCGAAACAGCACATTATCTGCCAACACGCGCGCATCCTCGCCCGCATCTTCAAAGCTGTATGCCTGCACCAATTGTGCCACACCCGGCACAAGCTCGTCCAGTTCAGAAAGCACATCACCCGCCGCAACACCACCAGCCTCGGTAGCAAGCCGCTGTAGTTGCTCATATGCTGCCCGATACAGCGGATGCGAAAAGGGCACACCCTGCACACTTTCTAGCACATAGCCACGCGCGCCCGACGACAGCAGCACTAAAGCCAGCAGTTCTCGCTCTATCAGTTCAGTAACGCTCAGAGAGGGGAGCTCGTCCAAACCAGCAACAGCACTGCCAGCAGTGGTCCCTGCTGCGTAAGTGGACTGCTCTGCCTCTGCCCCTTCTGCCTCGGCAGCAACAGGAGGGCGGTCGCGCGTCTGCTCGAGGGCATCCAGCACCTGCTTTTCGGTGATGGTGTCGCCGCTGCGACTGATGCAATCAGCGATGTATTCGGCGTAGTGGCGCGCGAGCATCGTGCCTTTCAGCGGCAGCAAGACGGTCAGGCTGTCGTTCAGTGCGCGCTGGCGTTCTTCGGGGCGGTGCAGATCCCACTTGTCCATTTTGCGCTTGATAGCAAACTCGATAAGTGGCGTTGCTTCTGCCAGCAGCTGGGTGAACTGCGCTTGACCTTCGCTGCTGTCCATCAGATCAGCTGGGTCAGTGCCCGTAGGCAAGCAAACAACATCTAGCGTCACCGGTGTTGCCGCAAATTCAGGCGACAGCGAGCGGTCGATGTGTTCTGCGGCCTTGTCAGCGGCGCGCATACCAGCCTGATCCCCGTCAAAAACGTAGACAATACGATTAACCGTGCGACTGAGCATTTTGACGTGTTCTGCCGTCAGCGCAGTCCCCAAAGTTGCGACTACCGCACAGTGTCCTGCTTTGTGCAGAGCAATGACATCGGTGTAGCCTTCGACTACCAGCACCATTCTGCTTTCGTGCATGCTGGATTTTGCCAGGTCAATGCCATACAGATTGCGCCGCTTGCTAAAGAGCGGTGTCTCGCTGGAATTCAGGTACTTGGGTTCATGGTCATCAATTACTCGTCCACCAAAGGCAATAATGCGCCCTTGCATATCTGCAATGGGAAAGATAATGCGCTCGAAAAAGCGGTCACCGACACCACTTGAGCGGCGCACTGCCACGTTTGCTGCCACCATGTCATCATCACGATGCCCTTTCGAGCGCAAATGCTGCACCAGTAGGTGATTGCCCGGCGCAAATCCCAGACGCCACTGAATCGCAGTGTCAGAGCCAAAGCCGCGTTTTGACAGGTAGTCGCGTGCGGCAGCAGCGTGTGTGCTTTTCGAGGTGCGCAGGTAGTTCAGATAGTAGTCGGCAGTGTCAGTACAAATGGTGTGCAAGCGCTGACGCTGACCCGCAGCAGCAATAGCACGCGGGTCTTTGCGAATCTCGATGTGGGCACGGTCTGCCAGAAAAAGAACCGCCTCGGGGAAGCTCATGTTTTCTGTACGCATGATAAAGCCAAAAGCATCACCGCTTTCTCCACAACCAAAGCAGTGCCAAAAACCTCCGTCGGGGCTCACCTTAAAGGACGGCGTTTTCTCTTTGTGAAAAGGACAGCACGCCCACCAGTCACGCCCCTTCAGGCGCAAATCCGTATGGGAGCGAACCAAAGCAACCAGGTCAGTTGCCTCTTTTACCTTTGCGATGTCTTCTTCTGAGTAGCGCATTGTGTTATGGACGTCCTCTGCTGCCTTTTCTTGGGTACCTACAGCTGCCAGCTGGCGGGAATGAACAGTTCATTGTACAGGCGCAAGGCGTAACGATCAGTCATGCCTGCGACAAAATCGATGCAGGATTGGACGTGCTCGACTGCCGTTCCGTCGTGCTTGCGGCGGTATTCGATGGGTATTTGCTGAGCGTTTTCCACATAGTAGAGGAAGAGCGACCTTAACAACTGCTTTGCCTTTGGTTCCTGCGATTTTGCTAGGTCAGACAGGTAGACGTTTTCAAACAGATAGTCGCGCAGACCCAGCATTGCGGCCTCGACTGGTTCAGACAGTGCAATGTAGTCTTTGCCAGCAGAGGTTTTAATCATGTCATGCACCAGAGTCGTGATACGCTGCGGCGCGTTGTCGCCCAAAACGGCACAGTATTTGGCGGGAAGGTCTTCCGGTGACAGCACGCCAGCACGCAGCGCGTCGTCAATATCATGGTTAATGTAAGCAATACGGTCGGCGGTGCGCACAATCTGCCCCTCCAGGGTAGCAGGCATGTGGGTGCCAGAATGACCCAAAATACCGTCGCGCGTCTCCCAGCAGAGGTTGAGCCCCTTGCCCTCGTATTCTAGTTCTTCGACAACACGCAGAGACTGCTGGGCGTGATTAAAGCAGCTGGGTGCCTGGGGAAAGGCGCCCCCCTGTGCTAGTTCTGCCAGTGTTTCAGACAGTGCCGCCTCGCCGGTGTGTCCAAAGGGAGTATGTCCAAGGTCGTGACCCAATGCGATGGCCTCTGTCAGGTCCTCGTTTAAGGCAAGAGTTCTCGCAATCGAGCGCGATATTTGCGCAACCTCTAGGGTGTGGGTCATGCGTGTCCGGTAATGGTCGCCCTCGGGCGCCAAAAACACCTGCGTCTTGTGTGACAGCCGGCGAAAAGACTTGCAGTGCAAAATACGTTCGCGGTCACGCTGAAACTCGCTGCGATAGTTGTCGAGGGCTTTGGGCGTAGCGCGTCCTTTTGTCGCGTCAGAAAAAGCAGCAAAAGGAGAGAGCGTTTCGTGCTCCCTCCTTTCAAGGTCGGTTCTGTTCAAAGGTGCTGCTACTTATGCTCCAATCGTTGCGCGCGCCGCCGCCAAACGAGCAACCGGTACGCGATAGGGCGAACAACTGACATAATCTAGTCCCAGTTTGTAGAACTTCATGATCGATTCAGGGTCGCCACCGTGTTCGCCACACACACCCAGTTTGATGCCCGGATTCGTGCTGCGCCCACCTGTACAGGCCGCGTCAACCAGCTTGATAACGCCGTCATCAATGGTCTCGAAGGGGTTAACCGGTAAGACCTTGCGTTCCAGATACTGCGGCATAAACTTTGACTCGACGTCATCACGCGAGAAACCAAAGGCTGTCTGAGTCAGGTCGTTGGTTCCATAACTAAAAAAGTCAGCGTGCTGTGCAACTTCGTCTGCGGTCACACAGGCACGCGGCAGTTCAATCATCGTTCCAATCAAAATGTCGACCTCGATGCCCGTCTCTGCAAAGATTTCGGCAATAATGTCTTCGGTTTCTTTGCGCAGGATTTCTAGTTCGACATCGACGCTGACCAGCGGAATCATGATTTCTGGCAGCGGGTTTAGTCCCCGTTTTTTCAGCGCGCAGGCGGCTTCTGTGATAGCACGTACCTGAATACCGTACAGTTCAGGGAAGAGTATACCCAAACGGCAGCCACGTGTTCCTAGCATGGGGTTCATCTCGGACAGCGAGTCAATTTGGGTCAGCAATTTGCGCTTTGGTGCAAGTTCTTCGTTGCTTGCCCCGGCAGCCTCAAGCCGCGTAATCTCGACTTCCAGCTCGCGCGGACTGTCAAGAAACTCGTGCAGTGGCGGGTCAAGCAAGCGCACCGTAACGGGCAAGCCGTCCATCGCCTCGAAAATCCCGAGGAAGTCATCAACCTGCACCTGTGCCAACTTTTCTAAAGCAGCAGCACGGGTCGCATCGTCGTCACTTAAGATAAAGTCCTGGACAATGGTCTTTCGCTCTCCCAAAAACATATGCTCGGTGCGAGCAAGACCAATGCCAGCTGCACCAAACTCACGCGCGAGGGTCGCGTCTTCTGGCGTGTCAGCATTTGCACGAATGCCCAGCGTACGGAACTCATCTGCCCAGGCAAGCACCGTACCAAAATCGCCACTGACTTCAGGTTCAATCAAATCAGCCGAGCCCAAAACCAGCGACCCCGAAGTTCCGTCAATCGAAATCAGGTCGCCGTCACGTATCACAATGTCGCTACCCTTGACCATAGCCTGCTTTGCTTTTGCATCGATGGTCAGAGCGTCCATGCCACACACACAGGGCTTGCCCATGCCGCGCGCAACAACTGCCGCATGCGAGGTCTTGCCACCATGTGAGGTCAAAATGCCCTGTGCTGCGATCATGCCATGCAGGTCATCGGGGGTTGTCTCCCAGCGCACCAAGATGACTTTCTCGCCTAGTTCAGCAGCAGCTTCTGCTTCGTCTGCCGTAAAGATGGCTTTGCCAACAGCTGCACCAGGACTTGCGTTTAGTCCTTTTGCCAGCACATCATAGGTTTTGTCGGGGTCAAACTGCGGATGCAGCAACTGATCCAGTTGCGCCGGATTAATGCGCCGCAGTGCTTCTTCTTTGGTTATGGTTCCTTCGGCGACCATGTCAACGGCAATCTTTAGTGCTGCTTTTGCCGTGCGCTTGCCCACACGTGTTTGCAGCATCCACAGTTTGCCCTGCTCGATGGTAAATTCGATATCACACATATCACAGTAAGCTTTTTCGAGGATGTCAAATATCTGGTCAAGCTCGGCACCTGCGGTCGCAAACTCGGGGTTCTTTTTCAGTTCAGCAATGGGTTCTGTCAGGCGGATTCCTGCCACAACGTCTTCACCCTGGGCGTTAATCAGATAGTCGCCGTAGTATTCATTGCTACCATCCGCGGGGTTGCGCGTAAAGCCAACGCCCGTCGCCGAGGTCTCGCCCTTGTTGCCAAAGACCATGACCTGCACGTTAACTGCCGTACCCAAGTCGTCAGAAATCTTTTCCATGCGGCGATAGTCGACCGCACGACGGTTGTTCCAGCTTTTGAAAACAGCTTCAATAGCCAGACGCAGCTGACAGGCAACGTCTTGGGGAAAGGCAGCTTTGCCGTCAACCACCAGATCAGGATACTGCGCCGCGTCAACCTTGCTGGCAAATATCGCCTTGAACTCGTCAACTAGTTCGCGCAGGTCATCTGCCGTCAATTCATTGTCTGCTTCGACACCGCGTGCGCGCCGCTTGAGCGTCAGTGCATTTTCAAATAAATCGCCGTCGATATCCATAACAACTTTGCTAAACATCTGGATAAAACGACGATAGGAATCCCAGGCGAACTCTTCGTTTTGTGTCTGCTTGATTAGTCCCTGAACACTGTGGTCGTTTAGTCCCAGGTTCAAGACGGTGTCCATCATGCCTGGCATACTAAAGGGCGAGCCACTACGCACCGCTACCAAAAGCGGGTCATCAATGTCACCCAGTTTTTTGCCCATTTTCGCTTCGAGCTGCGCGGTGTACTGGTCAATCTCTTCCTGAAGACCAGCAGGATAAGCAGCGGGGGTCGCATCATAATATTCCACACAAGCCTGACAGGTGATGGTATAGCCCGGCGGAACGGGCAGCCCCATGTTTGCCATCTCGGCAAGGTTCGCACCCTTCCCACCCAAGATGAACTTCATGTCTTTGTTGCCCTCTGTGTTGTTCACACCGTTGGCATCCTTGCCAAAGCCATAAACGCGCTTTAAATTAGTCACGTCATCCCCTTCTCTCACGAAAATTGCAGGGGGCTTTTCAGCCCAATAGTAATGATATCTATTGCGGTGAAGTTAGTCCAGCGTAATTGAAGGTGTATCGTCCAGGCGGAGGTTAAATTGGCAGAGGAGGAGTACGTCCAGCATCCCCTACTTTAGATTTGCCGTGGACTCGTAAAACCCGTCAGAGTGACGGATTTTATACACTTGTTCGCCTTTCAACAAGGCGTGTTGCTGTAGGCAGCGAAAAGGTATCACTCTGATACCTTTTTTGCACTTGTTCACCTTTCTTGGGTCTGCCATGCATTTTTTTATCTGCCTTGTAGTGCAGTCCTCGGTAGTGACTTAAGTGCAAAGGAGAAAGGTTTCTTCTCGCAACTTGGGTAGAGACTATCCAGATTAGTACCTCTTCGCGTGAGTCAAAATCTTTGCTTATCGTGTTAAAGGGTAGTCCATGTTTGCTGAGTATCTCGTAGCGATTGTGTCCGTCAATCAAGATGTTATCCCACAACACCAGTGCATCACGACAACCATGTTGCAGCAGATTTGCTTCAAGTGCTGCGTATGTTTCTGCATCAAGTGGTGGCAGGAGGTATTTGAATTCGTCATCGATGATTATTTGTGGTTGTGCCATGGCAGTCTCTTTCTTGTGTTGGGTGATGCTAGTTATTGTTGTGTCTCTAGCTTATCTTAAATCTCGGCGCAGCGCAGTCTATTTCTTGTTGATTATGGACAGCCTCTTCCAGTTTTTTCAGATGGAGCATGCCCAGTACCTGACTGCCATCATATTTGACGCGCAGTATGTTGGGACGGCTGGTTTACCTGTCCTTTTTCATAGTCTATCTAAGCCCCTTCAACAGGATTTGGATATTTACTTGCATCAAATTTTGAGTATTCTAGTGCATGTTTGTATGCTTCTGCTGCCTTGTCGCAGTTTCTAACTTTGCTGTAAGCAACACTTAGTTCATACCAAGTATCCCACGGATCATCAAGTTCACAATCCTTAAGTGCAGTCAAATATGCCCGCACTGCATCATCATACTTTCTTAGCTTTTTATAAGTATTCCCAATATTGTGCCAAAAATCAGCGCTATCCTCATCTGTTGCATAATCTAATGCTTTCAAGTAGACATCAAGCGCTTCGTCAAAAAACCCTAGCCCAAGATATGCATTGCCACAGTTTCCCAATGCATAACTTAAGGCATCATGACTCGATAAGCCGATTGCTTTTTGACATGCATCCAAGGCTTTACTGTGTTTGCCTATATCATTGTATACTTTCCCCAAATTGCCCCACGCTTTGCCAACAGCAATAAACTCTGGGTCACTGAGTGCACGCTTGTAGGCATCTATAGCATTATCATATTCGCAAATATTGTTGTATGCAATGCCTAAGTTGTACCATGCATTCCCAGTAATGCTGAAATCCGGATCAGCAAGTGTCTGCTTGTAGGCATCTATAGCCTTATCATATTCTCCATTATCTTCGTAAATATTTCCTAGGTTGAACCATGCATCCCCAGGAATACTGAAATTCGGATCAGTAAGTGCGTGCTTGTAGGCATCTATAGCCTTGTCATGTTCTCCATTTTCTTCGTAATTATTTCCTAAGTTGAACCATGCATCCCCAGGAATACTGAAATTCGGATCAGTAAGTGCGTGCTTGTAGGCATCTATAGCCTTGTCATGCTCTCCATTTTCTTCGTAATTATTTTGCATTCCTGTATTCATGCTATGTTTATCTCCACATCTACCTAATACATCTGTTACCTTCTCTGCAAATTCATGCGAATAGGGTTTGGACGCGGACCCATGCCTGGGAGAAATGGACCCATCTGATTGTTATTCCTTGGAGCGGGTAGCAATACTAATGTTCTAAGCCCTCCTGGAGACGGTCTCACCCCTTTCTTTCCACCTTTTTGAAGTATACTTCTGCGAGTACCCTCTTGCTTTTGCTCTGCGTTTGTTCTTGATCTATTTCCTCTATTGGTTTGCTTTTTATTGTTCCATCCTCTTTGAGCCATATGGATGCACGTACCAACTCCTACTGTAGCTGCCGCAGTAAGGAATACCCAACCCGCCGCCTGAACTGCAGCAGCACCAGCAAAAGGTACCGCTACATAAGTCAGTCCACTCGGATCCACCCTCCCCACAGGGTCTCCCGCACAGTAAGCATAGGCACTTAACTCTCCGTCTGCTTTGATGGGGTCTTTTGAAATAAAGGCACCAATGGTGGGGTCATAG
>WREJ01000009.1 GCA_009779395.1 Coriobacteriia bacterium | reverse complement strand
TGTGTCATTTTCTGTCCATACTGCATGCGTTAAGTCGAGTTCTGTGTTGTTCAGCCTTACTGTTCCTAGGCTTTCTGTATGCATTGCCTGGTCAAAGGTGATAACTATCTGTGCTGTCGTAGTCGCTACACCACTACCCTGTGGTGCGATGTTTTCTATTGTAGGTGGTTCAAAATCACGTTCAAGTCCTGTTTCAAAGCCGCTACCTATGAGGGTGGGAACAGTGCGATCGCCGATGTCGTTGAGACCTATCTGACCATTAACGTTATATCCCCATCCCCACAGATCGCCATTTGTTCTCATGCCAAGTGAGTGACTGCCAGCAGTACCAGCATCAGCTAAAGTCCAATCAGTGGCACTACCTACCTGTATCGGTGTTGTTTGACTGCCAATTGTAGTACCTAGTCCTGTTCTGCCAACTGTGTTAGATCCCCATGACCACAGCGTGCCATCTGATCTGATAGCAATGGAGTGAGCATTTCCTGCAGAAAGCGTTGTCCAGTCAGTGGCAGTACCTACCTGTACCGGTGTTGTTTGAGTGCCAGTTGTTGCACCGAGTCCTGTTCTGCCACCTACATTAGATCCCCATGACCAGAGCGTGCCATCTGCTCTGATAGCAAGCGAGTGAGCACTTCCTGCAGACACAGCTGACCAATTAGTGGCAGTACCTACCTGTGCTGGTGTTGTTTGATTGCCTGATGATGTACCGAGACCTGTTACGCCATTTGTGTGAGATCCCCATGCCCAGAGTGTACCATCTGATCTAACAGCAAGGGAGTGGGTTTGCCCTGCAGACACATGTGCCCAGTTAGTAGCAGTTCCTACCTGTACCGGTGTTGTCTCAGTGCCTAGTAACACACCCAGTCCTGTTCTGCCACCTGTGTTCTGTCCCCATGCCCAGAGCGTGCCATCTGACCTGATAGCAAGGGAGTGTTCCGATCCTGCAGACACCGCTGTCCAATTAGCGGCAGTACCTACCTGTTCCGGTGTTAGTTGATTGCCTACTGTTGTACCCAGTCCTGTTACGCCATCTGCGTTACTTCCCCATGACCAGAGCGTACCACCTGATCGCAGAGCAAGGGAAAAATTATTTCCTGCAGACACCTGTGTCCAGTTAGCAGCAGTGCCTACTTGGGCAGGTGTTAGTTGATTGCCTGTTATAGTACCCAGTCCTGTTCTACCATTTCCGTTACTTCCCCATGCCCAGAGCGTGCCATTTGAGTGCAGCGCAAGGGAGTGAGTAAACCCTGCAGAAAAAGTTGTTGCTTCGAGGCGGATATTTGAAGCACTGAAGGGTGAAATACCACTTGCCGCTACAGCTGGTGCTTCATTTGGCACAAATACATCATCTGCTGCGGAAAATAGTGTTTGAACCTGTGTGAGCACAGGAGTAATGACCGATTGAATTGCACTTGAATTTGCTGCTGCTGCAAAGGGAAGTACCAAAAGAAAAATTGCTCCGAGAACTAGCGCGAAATTGGATTTTCTCGAGGGCCCCCCCCCCCCCCGTTGAATTTCGAGTTCTGGCGGTCATGAGTGTCCTCACTTCGTCATAGTTTAGCAGTTACATAGTACTGTTTCACTAGAAGAGAAATTGTAACATGCTGGTCGCATTTCTCGAAATATTCATGATTCGCTGCGATTGCTCGTTTATTCTTATCATCAACACCCATCAGAGCACACCAGCGGACACTTTCTGCAAGCACTTTCTATCCGCGCAAGTGCGTGAATACAGACGTAGGTACTCGCGACCAATGGGGCTGCGTAGTCCTGCTAGGTGGTAGGCAACGTGTGAGTGAATGCACTTTACTTTTAAAGGATTTGCCGATCCTGCCAGTCCAACATCAGGGGTATGGTCTATTCCTCCGCTTTCTTCTGCGCGTACGCTGCGGATTTCTTGGTCCAGGTCAAGGATTTGCTGCGTAAAATGGGGGCTTTTCTCGAGAAATTCTGTTGCCTGAACACAGCCACCTTTGTCTTCATAGCGGCCGATGCTTTTGCGCAAAAAGGGACAGGTCAGCCATGCCCACTGC
Source organism: Coriobacteriia bacterium (assembly GCA_009779395.1). Lineage (GTDB taxonomy): Bacteria > Actinomycetota > Coriobacteriia > WRKU01 > WQUG01 > WQVN01. The sequence continues at coordinate 12,566 of WREJ01000009.1, read as the reverse complement.
GGATTATAGTCGCCGTTGTCAAGCTTTGAGGGGGACGCCAGCACCTGCGGAGCGCCGTACTTGCAGCCAATCACTACACGCCAGGGCGTTTGCGCAGGTCGCCCCAACTGAAATTCGAGCACTTTTGGTACATGTCGCCAGGGTACAGCACGCACAATTTTCTCCTTACTCGGTACTGCCGCCGCCCTATTCGATACCAAAAAGTGTGTCGAGGAAGTCTGTCCACGCCCCAAAGGGACGGGCATTTTCAGGTATCGAAGCTATGGCGGCCTCTCGGGTGTTTTTTGGTTCTGACAAAGGTATTCCATTGCGGGTAACAACGATGCTCTGGTCGCCCTCTGCCACAAAATTCAGCTCTCGACGGGCATATTCTTTGATGCCCTCTGTTGTTTCAAGCGACAATAATTCCTGCTGCAGCTGGGCGTTGTACTGCTGGACTGCTGCCAAAGTTTCGCGCAGTACTCGTTCTTGTCGCGTCTCGCGGTACCAGATTTGCGCTGGTTCGTACGACCAGGCAAGCAAAACAACGGCAAATAAAATCAGAACGGCAGGAATCAACAGAAACCAGCGTGCCAAAAAACGTGACTTCTTTTTTTCGCTAGCAGAGTCTGTCCTTTTGGGGCGTGTTTTTACCGCTTTTGCCTTTTTTGGCGCAGGCTTTGGCGTGGATTTGCGCATCTTGACTGCTTGTTTTTGCCTGTTTTTCATAGAATGTCCGTGCTACTTCTTCTCGGGATTGCTGCTGCCGCTGCTACTGCCAGCAGTACGTGCTTTGTTCTCTGCGACCTCGTTGGGTGGAACCTGCATCAACAGCAGACCATTGTCGACACGGCGCACCGACACCTGGTCGCGCGCGATGCGATTAGCAGCAGTGCGCATATTGCCATACAACTGATTCATGCCAGCAGGGTCAGTCTTGATAAGAACTGAACGGTCTCCTCCTGCTCTGAAATAACGAATCAGACGCGTTGTTGCCCCGCGCGGAATAGGATAAGGAACCTCGATGACACGAACCGTCGTCCCCCAAGCGTTAACAACCAGTGATGGACAGAGGGGTTTCTTGACTAAAGGCTGTGCCTGCACGCTGACCAGCATCGCGCGTTTAGTCTGTCCCAGCTCGACCTGACCTGAACTGCGTCCTGCCTGCGTGGTCTGGACAGCCTCCACCGCAGAAAGGTCAACAATAAACTCTGCGCGCACGCAGTAACCCAGCAGCGAAACCGTGCGCAACAGCGAGGACAAATCCACCGAGCCATTGTCGGGCAAAATGACCAGAATCTTCTGTTGCACCAAGGGCAGCAGCGCGCAAATCAGTGCCAGAATGCCGCGTCCGCGCCGCGCCGGAAAGGTAACGACAGCCGTGTCAAAGGGTGCTGGCGCTGCCGCAGAGGGAGTAAGCGCACCAGTAAAGGGATAGCTATCTTCGACAAATCCACGGTGCACGCTCAGCTTTTTGTTGTCAATCTGCTTCAGCAGGTCACACAAATAGGGTGCCGCCTCGAACGCCGTAACGTCGCAGCCACGCTGCAAAAACAGCTGCGTGAACAGACCTGCGCCTGCATCAATTTCAAGCACCGTGCTGTCAGGAGAGACATCGGTCAGCACACGCTGCACCAAGCGGGGAAACATCTTGTTTGACCCATAGGTAGAACCTTCGCTACGCGCGACACGATCCCTGCGGTCAAGCAAGGACTCCAGCGTTGTCCCGTATTGCTGTTCTGGCAAAACGAAAGGATTCATGTTCTTTTCCTTTGCTTGACCACGCTTGCTTTCCCCGTCCACACTACATTTGATACGTTGCCACACATCCTAGTTCTTCTTCGATGCGCAGTAGCTGGTTGTACTTTGCAACACGGTCGCTACGCGCTGGTGCACCCGTCTTGATTTGCCCAGCACTGGTCGCCACCGCCAAATCAGCAATAAAGGTGTCCTCGGTCTCGCCACTGCGATGCGAAATCACGCAAGTGTAGCCGTTGCTCTGCGCCATTTCAATAGCATCAAGCGTTTCTGTCAGGGTACCAATCTGGTTTAACTTAATCAGAATCGAGTTAGCAACGCCTGTGGTAATTCCCTTTTTCAGGCGTTCAGTATTAGTAACAAACAGGTCATCGCCCACTAACTGGACGTTTTGCCCAATTCGCTCTGTCAGCAACTTCCAGCCGTCCCAATCTTCTTCGTCCATGCCATCTTCGATGCTAATAATAGGATAGCGACTGACTAAGTCTTCCCAAAAATCTACCATCTGCTGCGAAGTCAACTCGCGGCGTTCGCCTGCCAAGACATACAGACCTGTGTCTGCGTCATAGATTTCGCTGGTCGCCGGGTCAAGCGCGATGCTGATGTGTTCTGCGGGAGTATATCCAGCAGTGGTAATGGCTTCCATTATCAGCTTGAGTGCTGCCTCGTTCGAGTCAAGGTCAGGAGCAAAACCGCCTTCGTCACCCACCGCAGTTCCCAGACCACGTTTTTGCAAAACGGCTTTCAGCGTATGGTAAACCTCGGTACACCAGCGCAGTCCCTCAGAAAAGCTGTCAGCACCCGTTGGCATAATCATGAATTCTTGCAGGTCAACATTGTTGTCTGCGTGGGCACCACCGTTCAGTATGTTCATCATGGGTACCGGCAGCTTGCAGACATTTGCGCCGCCCAAATAGCTCGAGAGAGTCAGTTCCATTGCGCGCGCAGCCGCACAAGCAGTAGCCAACGAGACACCCAGCAGCGCGTTTGCACCCAGATTTGCCTTGTTGGGGGTTCCGTCAAGAGCAATCAGGGTCAGGTCGATGGCGCGCTGGTTGGTCGCATCTGCCCCATGCAGGGCTTCTGCAATAACTTCGTTAACATTGGTAACCGCTGCAAGCACGCCCTTGCCACCGTAGCGATTGGCGTCCCCATCGCGCAGTTCTGCCGCCTCGAAAGCACCCGTTGATGCCCCCGAGGGAACAATAGCACGACCGACACTACCATCTGCCAGACAAACCTGTGCCTCGAGGGTAGGATTGCCGCGCGAATCAAGCACCTCACGGGCAAAAACATCAATGATTTCACTCATTTATGGTGCCTCTTCCTCGTCCAGCTCGCCCAACTCTTCGCCTTCCTCGTCCCCCTCACCAAAAGAGGCTTCTGCTAGGTTTTCTTCCTCGATAAAAGCAAGAACCACGGGATCAAAGATTTCGATTTCTGCTGTGGTACGCAGCCGTTCCAGCAAATCGCCGCGCGTCATATTGCGCAGGGTTTGCAGCAGCATGTCATGAATCGATGCCGCTACCTCTTCAAGGGGCAGCACCCGTTCTTCATCGTCATCAGTGGCTGGTTCAGTGTAAAACTCGATGAATTCCTCGTAGTATTCTTGTACTTCTTCGTCGGTGATTTCGTCATCGGGCACCAGTTTGTGCAAAAGTGCCTCTACCGTCAGTCCATACCAGACCTGTTCTTTGAACTGCTCAAGGGTCAGACTGTTGGCGCGCAGGTCCTCTTCAAAGGCTTCCCAGTTGGGATAGTTAGCAGCACGATCATCTATTAAGGCCTGAACATCAGCATCGGTGATATTGATGCCCTCTTTATCGGCTTCCTGTATTAACAGAATGTCTTCGATCATCGCGCTCAGCACCAAATGACGCGCCATGCCCTCTTCAAGGCCACCAGCTTCGGTGTCAAACATGACAGGATTTTGTGCTGCGATTAGTTCAAGACGCTCGTCCAGTTCTGCAATGGTGATGATGTCTCCGTTGACGCTTGCGGCGATGTCTCCTGCAAAGAGGTTCGTGAAGTTTAAAATCGCAAATCCTGCAGCGGCAAGCAATGCCAGTATCGCAAAAATCACGACCAGCGGAACCCATAAGCTGCGTTTTTTCGCGTCTCCTTCTGCTGAGTCGCCAGCAAAGTCAGACGCGTCTTTTTGGTCAGACTCCGCCACCTCTTCTGTGTCTTTGTCAGCCAGCGAGATAACCGTGGCATCCGTCGAGTCAACGGCATCTGCCGCTGCATAGACCTTGTCAGCAGACAGTTCTGCAACGGGCAACGAGGTAGCCGGTTCGTCACTAAGGTCAGGCATTGTCGCCTTTCCCCAGCTTAAATCCAGCTCATCATAGTCGGGAATAGGCGGCAAGTCGCTGGCCTCGGGCGTATCTTCTGGCCGTTTACGACCCGACCCGCGGCTGTCGGTATGCTTTCCTCTGTCAAAGGCATCGCGCTGAAACATCACATCACTTCTCTCTCTGCATTTGGGTCTCTCCCCTATTTAGCAGACCCATTTTACTAGACCCATTCTACTAGACTCAGGCAAATTCATGCGGAGTCACCCCTCCATTTATCCTATTTGTTGCCTTCTCCTTCACTAAGCAGTGCTTCAGTCAGCACGCACTAGTCGTCACGAGTCGTCATCGTCATCGGCAAAAAGCAGCACCCGCATAAAGGCCTCGACCTTTTGCGCAAGGCAGTCGTCAGCAGCCAGCTGCTTTTGTATCACTTTTCGCCTGTGGTCGTACTCTGCATCAAGGGCAGATAGCTCTTCAATCAGGTCAGAATCAAGTCGTGCAACTGAAATCAGCAGCGTATTGTCCTTGCAGTCGACGCTTTTTGCCGCAAGTTCTGCTGCCAACAGACGAATATGTGCGATGCTCAGCAGGTTCTGTGCTTCTGCAGGCAAAGCACCGTATTCTTTAAGCAGCGCCGCCTGAAACAGCCGTAGGTCATCTGCGTCTGCTGCAGCGGCAATACGCCGATACCACAAAACGCGCTGGGCAATGTCGGGCAGATAGACCTCGGACAGATAGGCAGGCACCGGAATGTCGATGCGAATTTCGGGATGGACGACCTCTGCCACCCCACGCAAATCTGACAGTGCTGCCGTCAGCATCGCTGCAAACAGGTCAAAGCCCACCGCAGACAGCTGCCCCGACTGCGCGCTGCCCACAATTGATCCAGCACCGCGAATCTCGAGGTCACGTAGGGCAATCTTTATGCCTGAACCCAGCTCGTCATGTTCTGCAATCGCTGACAAGCGCTCGATGGCTTGCGTGGTCAAAACATCGCCAGCAGGGTAGAAAAAGTAGGCATAGGCACGCTGATGACTTCTGCCAACACGCCCCTTTAGCTGGTACAACTGTGACAAACCCAGCCGCTGAGAGTCCTCGATAATCAGCGTGTTGGTGTAGGGATTGTCGATGCCTGACTCGACAATGGTTGTTGAAATCAGCACCTCGACTTCACGCGCCGAGAACTGCTCCATAATGTATTCCAGTTCATTTTCTGACATCTGACCGTGAGCGATAGCAACACGTGCCTCGGGGGCAGCGTCACTAACACGTGCCAGTGCCTGGTCAATGCTTTTGACACGATTACAAATGTAGTAGACCTGACCACCACGCTGCAATTCGCGCCGTATCGCCTGTGATACCAGATCGGCATCATAGGCAGCCACGTGAACTTTGACTGGTGTTCTGCCCACAGGCGGCGTGTCGATAATGCTCAGGTCACGTACTCCTGAAAGTGACATCTGCAAGGTACGCGGAATAGGGGTCGCCGACAATGCCAAAACGTCAATCTGTTCGCGAATATGCTGCAACTGTTCCTTGTGTTCGACACCAAAGCGCTGCTCTTCATCAATGATGAGCAATCCCAGGTCATGGGGAACTACGTCAGCTGACAGTAGGCGGTGCGTGCCAATCAGTATCTGAACCGTCCCCTCCCCAAAACGCTTGAGTGCCTCGCGCTGCTGTACCGGAGTACGAAAACGCGACAGTACTTCGACGCTAACCCCAAAGGGTTGCAAGCGCTCTGTCCAGGTTGTGTAGTGTTGCTGCGCCAAAATAGTTGTTGGGCACAGCAGCATAACCTGTTTGCCATCACGTGTTGCCTTAAAGCCCGCACGCAAAGCAACCTCTGTTTTACCATAGCCAACGTCACCAATTATTAGGCGGTCCATGGGACGGTCAGACTCCATATCATGCTTGACATCACGAATCGCCGTCAGCTGGTCAGGCGTGACCTCAAAAGAAAATGCCGCCTCCATCTCGGCCTGCTGCACACTGTCTGGCTGGTAAGCGTAGCCACGAATATTGCTGCGGCGCGCGTACAACTTTGTCAGGTCAAAAGCAAGCTGCTGTGCTGCCTGTTTGGCGCGTGTCGTAGCGCGCGACCAGGCTTTGCTGCCCAGACGATTAATACGCGGAGCACGTCCATCAGCCCCCACATATTTCGTTATTTTGTCAATCTGGTCAACGGGCGTGTACAGCATGTCGCCCTCGGCGTACTGCAAAAACAGGTAATCGCGCGACACGCCGTCGACAGCACGCTGCGCCACCTGCTTGAACAGCGCGATGCCGTGGGTTTCGTGCACCACATAGTCACCCGGCACAAAGTCAAAGGTCAGTTTAGTGGTATCGCGACTGGTGATGCTCGTCGCTGCATCGGCGGCACTGGCAGTGCCAGCCGCACGTACCCGAGGAAAGATTTCGGCTGTCGTCAGCAGCGCAAAGTGCGCGGGTTCGGCAATAAAGCCACCGCTGAGGTCAGACTCGATAATATGCACGCGATTGCCCACGGTAATGCCCGCAAAAACCAAAAGTTCTCGTATGCGGTCTTGATGGCGCGGATTGGGCAGTGCCAGAAAGACTTCGCAGTCTTTTTTCAGCAGTTCGCGCACGGCAGCAAGCACCTGGTCATCAGAGGAAAAACTGTGGGGACGACGTGCCTTAAACGCAGCATCGGGGCGTTTTGCCCCCGAGAGCGTTGCCATCAGCAGGCGATGCGTCCGTCCAAAATCAAGCTGCGCGGGTGGCACAAAATAGTCCTCGAGCGGACGGGCAAAACCTGCTGCATGCGCCGCTGCACGCAGAGACTGGTCATGGCGCACCGCGCAGTCAAAGACCGCCTTTGGTTCGATGATGATGCTGCGTGTCTGAGGTTTGACATAGGCAGACAAATTAACCAGTTGCAGGCGGTCTTTCTGCACCGTAGCACTGCTTTTTTCACCCTGATAGCTGCCTGTTCCTGGTTCTGTTATCGCCCCAAGGGTTGCTTGGGACAACGCAGCGATAGGCTGACCGCTGCCCACCAGCCAGGTCTTGACGCTTTCGACTTCGCTGTCGAAAAAGTCAACCATAAAGGGACGCTGCGGATAGGGAGGATAGACAGCCAGTACGTCACCTAGCAGCGAAAAACTGCCCTCGACGTCAGCTTTTTGCTGACGACTGTAGCCCAGCCGAATCAAGTGTTCGACCAGCTGGTCACGATCAAAATGCACACCTGCTGCAAAGCGCAAGCGATCTTTCCAGCCACTTTTTACTGCAGGAAAACGGCGCATCCAGACAGGTGTTGAGCTGACTATGATGGCAGGTGTGTGCGCCTGCAAAGCAGCCACCGCCGCAGAGCGACTGTCCATTACCGTAAGGTCAGGCGCACGCAGCGACCAAGGTGTGTCTTCGCGGTCGGGCAGCAGCAAAACCTGGTCACCACCCACATACGACGTCAGAGTATGCGCCAGCCGCTGCGCCTCGACAGCAGTCGGACAGACAACAATCGTAGTCGCCTGCTTTTGCAGAAATTGCGCCGCAATAAAAGCAGCACGAACAAAGCCAGGAATGTTGAGATGGGCATCCGAGCCACCAGCAAGCACCGCGCCAATTTGTTCAAAGGCGCGGGTAGCACAAAACGCTTCAGTGAGGCGCTGATGAAACAGCGAATTCATGGTGTTAATTATAGCAAGAGGATGAGGGTGTCCAGCATCTATGTTTTCAGTACCATTTGTCCGCAGGCTGAAGCTTTATACTCCCCCTTGTCGATGACCATTGTGCCGTTTATCAGCACGTACTGTATTCCTTCGGGGGTTGACTCTGGTGCTGTAAGGTCAACCGTTACTCCCTCGTAGTCAAACACGGTGATGTCAGCAAAATTGCCAGCTTTCAGCGTCCCCCGGAAAGGCAGCCCAAATCGCTGCGCTGTTTTACCTGACATTTTATGGACGACCTCCTCTAGAGGGAGGTTTGCCTCGCGTGCAAGCAGCAAAAAGTAGGGGATGCCCTGGAATGCCGTTTGGTTTTGGATCCCGCTGTCTTCTATCCAAGAATCCGTCATAAACATCGAGAGGTCGTCTTTCATAAGCATCTGGACAATCTGCGGATTGTTGTATTTTTCAATGTAGATGCGTGCTTTTCCGTCTGTCAGTTCTACCAATTTTATGTACATGTCGATTTTTGACAGACCTTCTGCGCGGGCGATTTCAGCAATGTTTTTGCCCAGATATGCTTTGTACGGGTCGTCAATATCGGCGATTATAAAGTCGTCGAAATCAAGACCCAACAGCTTTCTGGTGATGTTTATCAGCAGTTTCAGACGCAACAGCACCAATTTGCTTTTGCGCGCTGTGGCAGACAGGCCCAAATACCAGGGCGGCAGGATTACCGTAATGACACTTGCGCCATGGCAAAACGAGAAAAAATCATAGGTGATTTCGTGGGCATGCAGTTTTTCGAGCAGACGATTGCTGCAGTCCCATGTTGCCTCGCCCGTGCAAATAAAGTGACTGTAATGCAGCGATGCGCCCGCCGTTTGCGCAATCTTAATAACCTCGTCAAGAGCTAGCTCGATATGCGGCTTAGTGAAAATCGGTCGATACCCAAGGGCAATCTTAGAACAAGCACGCGGGTGCACTGTCAAAATGCCGTCATACTTGGCGATTTCTGCAGAAAAAGCAACAAGTTCTTCAAAGGGAGCATACAGGCCAGGCTCATACATCAGTCCAAAGCTTCCGCCAATGGCACCTGCTTGCATAGCCTCGCTGACACGTGCCAGCATGTCTTGCGTTTGCTTTTCACTAAGAGAGGCAGACGCGTTTCCCGTAATGCCTGCACGCGCAGTTCCGTGACCCACAAGAGGCGCAATATTTACGTGCAGACGACCCTGTGCTTCGCTAACAAAGCGAGCGAAACTTCCAGGGTTCTTTACACTGAAAATTCCGCCACCGACCTGAGCCTTGTGCGGGCTGTCTTCTGCAACACCAAAGGGTGAAAGACCGCAGTTTCCTGCGATTTGAGTCGTTATTCCCTGCTTGACAAAGGGAGCAAAATACTGCTCTGTGTTGTCCCGATCAATGAAGAAGTCGTTATGCGTATGCGCATCAATAAAGCCGGGTGCAATGCACAACCCCGTACAGTCAATTGTTCTGTCAGCCTCGCTGGTAATGTGTGGAGCGACTGCAACAATACGTTCGCCCTCGATTAAAACATCCCCCGCAAACGCAGGCTGACCAGTTCCGTCATACACCGTGCCATTTTTTAGCAATATTTTCATAATCGTAACGACGCTACTTTCTGTTTTCTCAACGGTAGGGGTGGTGCTTTTTGCACCGAATAATGCTTCAGAAGTGGTGCGGGTGAGAGGACTTGAACCTCCAAGGGGATAAACCCCACATGGACCTGAACCATGCGCGTCTGCCAATTCCGCCACACCCGCACTTGCAAGAATGCTGCCAAAAAACGGAACGCTTGCACAGCGTTCCCCTCGTTTACCGCCAAACTTGCAAGCGTTGATGGTATCACATTAGCAGCAAGTGTTCAAAGATGTCAGCAGCGCGCCGAAGAAGCAGGTCCATCTGCTGCAGCGAATCGGCACCGTAAAAGTTCAGACGATAGCTGCTGTCATCTGCCTGCTGACTGCGCGGAATACCCGTCTGACCACGCGCACAATCACGCGCTACCCCTGACTGTGCCAGCAGCTCGACGGCAAGGTGTTCCAGTAAATGGACAGACTCCGTCTGCTGTGCTTCTGTCTTAAACGAGCGAGGGCGTCCGCTTTCGCAACGATGACGGTGCAGGTCAGGATAGTGTTCAAACAGGCGCGCTACCGGCAAGTTTTCTGTTGTCGGTGGCACCTGCGTGCCCAGGCGTACTTCAAAACTCGCACACTGCTGCTGCGCGTCGTAGCCAAGGGGCTTTATGAGGAAGGCGGAACCGATGGCAGTTCCAAGCGTTGCACGCGCAGGCGGGCGATGCGGCGTCTGCGCATGGTGACTACGGTAAAGCGGTAGCCCTGGAATTCGACATGTTCACCAACGTGCGGAATATGTCCCAGCTGCTCTAAAACCCAGCCGGCGATGGTCTCGTACTCATCCGACTCTACTATGGGAAGACCGATTTCCATCGCATCTTCGATGTCGCAGGTACCGTTGATAAGCCACTTGCCTGGCGTTAGTTCAAGTATCGATTCTAGTTCTTGGTCGGTCTCGTCAATGATTTCGCCGGTGACCTCTTCCAGAATGTCCTCCATGCTGACAAGGCCTGCGGTTCCGCCGTATTCGTCGACAACAATCATGATTTGGATGCGTGCTTCCTGCATCTCTGTCAAAGTCGACATGAGGTCTTTGGTTTCTGGTACAAAGACTGGCTCGCGCAGATAATCGGTGATGGGGTCGTCCAGACGACCCTCGGCAAGTGGTACGACCAAATCTTTCAGAATTAGAATGCCGATGATGCGGTCGTAGTCGTCCTCGTAGACCGGCACGCGCGAGAAGCCCCGTGCATAAAGGCGTTTGGCAGCCTCGCCCACCGTCTCGGTGTTTTCTGCAAAGGCGATGTCAACGCGCGGCACCATAACCTCGCGCACAACGGTATCACCCAGGTCAAAGATTTCGGTAATCATGCGCTTTTCTTCGCCGCTCAGGTGTTGCTGTTCGTCAACCATCAGCTTGATTTCTTCTTCGCTGACCTGCGCCGAGGTAATGTCTTTGCTAATGCCCAACAGCTTGCCCAAGACGTTGCTCGAGGCAGACAACAACCTAACAACGGGTCGTGCTGCAGCAGAAACCGCATTGATAGGCAGTGCCGTCATGCTGGCGATTTTGTCTGCGCGCTGCAGACCCAGCTGTTTGGGGATAAGCTCGCCCAGCACCAGAGTGACATAGGAAACCAGCAGCGTAACTGCTGCAATCGAGATTCCAGCAGCTACTTGTGTCAGAAAGGTAATGCCCAGCGATTGCAGCCAGGCGGTCAGGGGTGCCTCGAAGGTGATTGCCGTCAATGCCGCCGCCAGTACCCCTACTAGGGTCATGACAATTTGGGTGGTAGCAAGCAGACGGGGAGCATCTTCCTTCAGTTTTAATGCAGCTGCTGCCCCCTTTGAGCCCTGTTCTGCTGCCTGTTTCAGCGCAGATTTACGCGCAGAAATCATGGCGATTTCTGCCATCGAGAAAAAGCCATTAATCAAAATCAGTATTAGTATGAACAGTACGTACCAATGCATGTCACAACTCTTCTGGTTCTTGTTGCAGCGTAAAGCCAAAGCGTTCTTTGACCGCAGCAACTATTGTCTCGCGCGCACGCGCAAGGTCGTCATAGCCAGCCGCCGATTCGTTAATCAGAATCAAAGCTGCCTTGTCACTAACGCGCATGCCATCAATCAATTGACCCTTTAATCCTACCTGTTCTATCAGCCAGCCGCTTGCGATTTCCCAACAGTTACCAATCAGAAAGATAGGAATCCCTGGATACTGCGTGCGCAAAGGCTCGATATCCGCTTGGTCTATAGTAATGTTTTTGAAAAACGACCCACTGCTTGCCGTGGTCGCGGGGTCAGGCAGTTTCTCGCCACGAATAACAGTGACTGCTGCACAAATGGTCTGCGGACGACGATCACTGATGTCATTTTTATCCAGATAGTCTTGCAGCGAACCGTACAGATCGCCCGCAAGTTCGTTTTTATGCAAGTTTAGCAAGGCTGCCGTAATAAAGTAACGTCCCTTGGCAGAGTCAGGACCATCACTGTTAAAAATACTGCGCCGATAACACAAAGCTAGGTCGTCTGTGGGTAAATGGACGTGCTCCCCCGTTTGGGTGTCATAGACATCCACCCCCAACAAGACCTGCGCGATTTCCTGACCGTAGGCTCCGGCGTTTTGCATAATCGCGCCACCCACCGTGCCGGGAATTGCCGCCAAAGCCTCGATGCCGCACCAATCACGTGCCACAGTAAAGTGCACCAGCGCGTCAAGGTCTTCGCCGCTGCCGACACGCAGCAGCAGCTGGTCACTAGTTTCGCTGACAGCCGTAATCGATTTCAGCTGATTGAGCATAATCACGCCATCAAAGCCCCCGTCGCGCCCCACCACATTACTGCCGCCACCCAAAATATAGGTCGGCAGACCCTTGTCGGCCGCAAAAGCATAGGCATCCGCGAGGTCCGAGGGAGTGGTAATCGTAATACAGTAGCGCGCATCACCGCCAAGGCGCATGGTCGTCAGGGCAGAGACAGGCGTATTCGTCGATACTTTCATACTGATATTTTAGCAGTAACAGCAACAACTAAGGAGCAATACGCACTGAAATCCGCGCCAAGTACAGATTTCCGTCACGCAGCGTCACTTCGTCGTGCAGATATTCGGCGTAGACGGGGCCTGTTAGTTTCACATCGTGTTTTTGGACGTGCTCCATCAGGCCATTGGCGATGTTATCTAGCTGACCGTAGTAGCCTCGTGCGTAGGCACACAGATAGGTACCAGCCGCACGCTTGCGGTTTCCACTGGGGTCAAGCGAGATAAAGTTGTCGGGACCACCAGGCATCTGCAGAAAACTTTT